>NZ_JBFTLQ010000010.1:0-206500 GCF_056396525.1 Cupriavidus sp. 05T41 | reverse complement strand
CCGCGGCCCCGGCGGGGCGGCGGCGCCAGCCGGCGCCGCCCGCCAGCGGGTATCATCGGCGCGTGTCCCAACGCGTGCGCCGATGCCACATTCCGACGATTTTCTCGCCGTGCATGATCCCGCTTCCGCCCGCCTGGTGCATGCGCCGGGCGATGGTGGCGGCACCTGGCGGGGCTTCGCCGCGGCACTGGCCGTCGGCCTGCTGGTGCTGTGCTCGCTGACCTGGCTGGTTTCGGTGCAGCGCGGCATCGACGCCCTGCAGCAAAGCACGGCCACGCGCGCCGACCGCTACTCGGCCACGCTGGAGAGCACGCTGGACCGCTACGAGTTCCTGCCGGCGCTGGTCTCGCTCCATCCCTTCGTACACGACTTGCTCGCCGCGCCCAACGACCCGACGCGCGTGGCGGCGGCCAACCGCTATCTCGCTGAAGTCAACCGCCGCGCGCGCGCCTCGGCCACCTACGTGATCGCCGCCAACGGGCTCGCGCTGGCCGCCAGCAACCATGACGAGCCGGGCAGCTTCGTCGGCACCGACTATCGCTTCCGGCCGTATTTCCAGATCGCTTCGCGTGGCGAGGTCGGGCGCTTCTACGCCATCGGCGTGACCAGCGACGAGCCGGGCTACTACATCGCCCAGCCGGTCAAGGCGGGCGGCCGCGTGGTGGGCGTGACCGTGGTCAAGCTCAACCTGGAATGGTTCCAGCGTGCCGGTGCCGGCGGCGCCGAGCCGGTGATGGTAAGCGACGACCACGGCGTGATCTTCCTTTCCTCCGTGCCGGGCTGGCAGTACCGCACGCTGCGCCCGCTGCCGCCCGAGCTGCAGTCGGAGCTGGACCGCACGCGCCAGTACCACGACCAGGAGGTCAAGCCGCTGCCGCTGGACGCGCTGCAGTCGCCGGTCACGCGCTGGCTCGGCCAGACCGTGCTGGGCGAGGGCGCGCGGCTGGTGCGCATCGGCACCGGCGGCAAGGCTGAGCGGTACCTGGAAGTCAGCCGCAAGGTGGGCCCGGCCGACTGGACCATGCAGGTGCTGGCCGCGCTGGATCCGGTGCTGGCCAGCGCGCGCAATGCCACGCTGGGCGCGGCCCTGGCCTACGCCTGCATGTGCCTGCTGCTGTTCAACTGGCGCCAGCGCCGCCAGCGCGCGCGCGACATCGAGTACGGCCGGCGCCTGCTCGAGGCCGCCTACGACGAGCTGGAGCGCCGCGTGGAGGCGCGCACCGCCGACCTGATGGCGATCAACGAGCAGCTCGAGGCCGAGGTGGCCGAGCGCACGCGCGCCGAAAGCGAGCTGCGCGCGGCGCAGGACGAGCTGGTGCAGGCCAGCAAGCTGGCGGCGCTGGGCCAGATGGCCGCGGGCATCACCCATGAGCTGAACCAGCCGCTGGCCGCGCTGCGCACGTTCTCCGACAACACGCGCGTGCTGCTCGAGCGCGGCAAGCTCGATGCCGCCACCGACAACCTCGCCGCCATCGCCGATCTCACCGCGCGCATGGGCAAGATCACCGGTCAGCTCAAGCTGTTCGCCGGCAAGGCGCGTCCGCGCCGCCACGCGGTGCCCGTGCGCGCCGCGCTCGACCACGTGCTGGCGCTGATGGCGCCGCGCCTGGGCCAGGTCGCGCTGAAGGTGGAAGGCTTGTCGCCGCCGCCGGGCCCGGCGGTCTGGGCCGACGAGCTCAAGCTCGAGCAGGTGCTGCTCAACCTGATCGGCAACGCGCTGGATGCGCTGGCGGCTGCCCTGCCGGCGGCCCCTTGCGTGGAAGTGGCGGTCAGCGAGCAGGGCGAGACGGTCAGCATCGCCGTGCGCGACAACGGCGGCGGCATCGCCGATGACGCCTTGCCCAGGCTGTTCGAGCCGTTCTTCACCACCAAGGAAATCGGCCAGGGGCTGGGCCTGGGACTGGCCATCTCCACCTCCATCGTGCGCGAGTTCGGCGGCCAGCTGAGCGCGGCCAACCGTGCGGGGGGCGGCGCCGAATTCCTGGTGGTGCTGCGGCGCGCGACGCTGCCCGGCGCTGCCGTGGCGCCGTCCTCCGCATCTGCCGCCGCGCCATCCGGCGCTTCCTCCACCAACACCCAGTGAGCATCGCCATGCAAGACGGATTGCGTGTCCTGTTCGTCGAAGACGAACCCCTGGTGCGCCAGGCCACCGCGCAGAGCCTGGAGCTGGCTGGCTTCAATGTGCTGGCGCTGCCCTCGGCCGAGGCCGCCATGCCGCACCTGTCGGCCGAGTTTCCCGGCGTGCTGGTGACCGACGTGCGGCTCACCGGCGCCAGCGGCCTGGACCTGCTGCAACACTGCCGCAATGCCGCCCCGGGCGTGCCGGTGATCCTGGTCACCGGCCACGGCGACATCACCATGGCGGTACAGGCCATGCGCGAAGGCGCCTACGATTTCATCGAGAAGCCGTTCGGCGCGGACCGCCTTACCGAGACCGTGCGCCGGGCGCTGGAGCGCCGCGCGCTGGAACTGGAGAACCGTGCGCTGCGCCGCGAGCTGGCCGGCCCGGCCGCGGGCACGCGCATCATCGGACGCTCGCCGGCGATCGAACAGGTGCGCACGCTGGTGGCCAACGTGGCGGCCACCGACGTGCCGGTGATGATCAACGGCGAGACCGGGACCGGCAAGGAACTGGTGGCGCGCAGCCTGCACACCTTGTCCACGCGCCACCAGGCACCCTTCGTGGCGCTGAACTGCGGCGCGGTGCCGGAGGCCATCTTCGAGAGCGAGATGTTCGGCCACGAGGCGGGCGCCTTCACCGGCGCGGGCAAGCGCCGCGTGGGCAAGCTCGAGCATGCCTCGGGCGGCACGCTGTTCCTCGACGAGATCGAGAGCATGCCGCTGGCGCTGCAGGTCAAGCTGCTGCGGGTGCTGCAGGAAGGCACGCTGGAGCGGCTGGGCTCCAATGCCTCGATCGCCATCGACGTGCGCATCGTGGCCGCCGCCAAGGGCGACATGGAAGCGCTGGTGGCGCGGGGCACGTTCCGCCAGGATCTGTTGTACCGGCTCAACGTGGTGACGATCCCGCTGCCGCCGCTGCGCGAGCGGCGCGAAGACATCGTGCCGCTGTTCGAGCACTTCATGCTGGTAGCGGCGGTGCGCTACCAGCGGCCCGCGCCCATTCTTTCCGAGCTGCAGCGCCAGGCGCTGATGCAGCGCGCCTGGCAGGGCAACGTGCGCGAGCTGCGCAACGCGGCCGACCGCCTGGTGCTGGGCGTGCCGGAGGGCGGCGCGCGCGCCGACGCGCTGGACGATTCCACGCCGCTCAAGGAGCGCATGGAGCACTACGAGCGCGCGGTGATCGCCGACACGCTGGCGCGCACCGGCGGCGCGGTCAGCCAGGCGGCGGACCTGCTGCAGGTGGGCAAGGCGACCCTGTACGAGAAGATCAAGCGCTACGGGCTGTAGGCGCAAAGTCGCGTTCATCTCTTGATACACTCGCGGGCCCGGCACGCCGCGCGGCACTGCATCGCCCCGGCGTGCCCCGAACAGATCACCCGGAACAAGCCATGAACGAGGTATCCCGCCAGCCCGCATCCACCCCGGAGGCCGGCGTGGCCGTGCAGGTCGATGGACATCAACTCACCGCTGCCGCCGTGGCGCAGGTTGCGCGCGGCGCCAGTGCCGCAAGCCTGGACGCGGCGGCGCGCGAGCATGTGGCCGATGCGCGGGCGCGCTTCGAGCAGCTGGCCTCGGCCAATATCCCGATCTACGGCGTCTCCACCGGCTTCGGCGAACTGGTGCACAACTGGGTGGATATCGAGCATGGCCGCGCGCTGCAGGAAAACCTGCTGCGCAGCCACTGCGCCGGCGTGGGCCCGCTGTTCGCGCGCGAGGAAGTGCGCGCCATGATGGTGGCGCGCGCCAATGCGCTGGCGCGCGGCTATTCGGCGGTGCGCCCGCTGGTGATCGAGCAATTGCTGCGCTACGTGGAGGCCGGCATCACGCCGGCGGTGCCGCAGGTGGGCTCGCTGGGCGCCAGCGGCGACCTCGCGCCGCTGTCGCATATCGCCATCACGCTGATCGGCGAGGGCAAGGTCCTGCTGGCCGACGGCAGCACCGCGCCCACCGCGCAGGTCCTGCGCGAGCACGGCATCGAACCCATCAAGCTGGCCTACAAGGAAGGGCTGGCGCTGATCAACGGCACCTCGGCCATGACCGGCATGTCGTGCCTGCTGCTGGAGACCATGCGCGCGCAGGTGACGCAGGCGGAAATCATCGCCGCGCTGGCGCTGGAGGGGCTCAACGCCTCGGCCGATGCCTTCATGACCCATGGCCACGATATCGCCAAGCCGCATCCGGGACAGGTGCAGTCCGCGGCCAATATGCGCGCGCTGCTGGCGGGCGCCACGCGCCTGTCCGGCCACGGCCAGCTGGCCGGCGAGATGAAGACGCGCGCCGGCGCCGAGAAGAACACCGGCACCGGCGTGTTCATCCAGAAAGCCTACACGCTGCGCTGCATCCCGCAGGTGCTGGGCGCGGTGCGCGACACGCTGGGCCACTGCGCCGCGGTGGTGGAGCGCGAACTGAATTCCTCCAACGACAACCCGCTGTTCTTCGATGACGGCGAGCTGTTCCACGGCGGCAATTTCCACGGCCAGCAGGTGGCATTCGCCATGGACTTCCTGGCCATCGCCGCCACCCAGCTCGGCGTGGTGTCCGAGCGCCGCCTCAACCGCCTGCTCAGCCCGCACCTGAACAACGGGCTGCCGGCCTTCCTGGCGGCCGCCAACGAGGGCTTGAGCTGCGGCTTCGCGGGCGCGCAGTATCCGGCCACGGCGCTGATCGCGGAGAACCGCACCATCTGCAGCCCGGCCAGCATCCAGAGCGTGCCGTCCAACGGCGACAACCAGGACGTGGTGAGCATGGGGCTGATCGGCGCGCGCAATGCGCGCCGCATCATCGACAACAACCAGTACATCCTCGCCGTGGAGCTGCTGGCGGCATGCCAGGCGGCTGAGCTGGCGGGCGCGGTGGAGCACCTGTCGCCGGCCGGGCGCGCGGTGTTCGGCTTCGTGCGCGAGCGCGTGCCCTTCCTGGCGATGGACCGCTACATGACCGACGACATCGAAGCCATCGCCGCGACGCTGCGCGCGGGTGCGCTGGTCGAAGTGGTGCGCGCGGCGGGCGCCGCGGTGCACTGAGGCGCGGCGACTCAGCGACTCAGCGCCACATATCGCGCATCTTGCTGCCGAGGTCCAGCTTCGGCAGCGGCGCCTTGGCCGGCGCGTCCGGCACGGGCGGCGGCGGTGGCCACGCCCGGCTGTGGAACAGCGGCATCACGCGGTTGGGCAGGAAGCGCGTGCGCGAGGCATAGACGTGGCGGTCGCCGTAGCCGGGCTGCTGGTGCACATAGAAGCGCTGCGGCACCACGATGTCGAGGTGGTCGCGCGCGCGCGTCATCGCCACGTAGAGCAGGCGGCGTTCTTCCTCGATCTCCTCGGTGGTGCCGGTGGCCAGGTCCGACGGCAGGCAGCCGTCCACGGCGTTGAGCACATAGACGGCCTTCCATTCCTGGCCCTTGGCCGAGTGGATGGTGGAGAGGATCAGGTAGTCCTCGTCGCGCAGCGGCACGCCGGATTCGTCGCTGGAGGCGTCGGGCGGGTCGAGCGTGAGTTCGGTCAGGAAACGCTCGCGCGAGGCGTAGGTGGCGGCGATGCGTTCGAGCTGCTGCAGGTCGGCGGCGCGCGCGTGGGCGTCGTCGTGCATGCGCTCCAGGTGCGGCTGGTACCAGGCCACCACCTGCTCGAAGGCCGATGGCCACGGCGCGGCCGGCGCCATCAGGCTGCGCGCCAGCGCGACGAACTGCGGCCAGGCCTCGGCCGCCGCCGGGGGCGCCTCGAACGATTCGAGCGCGAATAGCGGCCCGGTTGCGACATCGATGGCGTCGAGCACGCGCGCGGCGGTCTTGGGGCCCACGCCCGGCATCAGCTGCAGGACGCGGAAACCCGCCATGCGGTCGCGCGGATTCTCCATCCAGCGCACCACCGCCAGCACATCCTTGACGTGGGTCGATTCCAGGAATTTCAGGCCGCCGAATTTCACGAAGGGAATATTGCGGCGGACCAGCTCGATCTCCAGCTGCGCGCTGTGGTCGGCGGCGCGGAACAGCACGGCCTGCGCGATCAGCGCCAGCCCGGCTTCGCGCCGCGCCAGGATCTGCTCGGCGACGTAGCGGGCCTGGTCGGCCTCGTCGTTGACCACCACGATGTCCGGCTTTTCGGCCGAGCCGCGGTCTGACCACAGGTCCTTGGTGAAGCGCTCGGCCGCCAGGCCGATCACCGCGTTGGCGGCAGCCAGGATGGGCTGCGTGGAGCGGTAGTTCTGCGACAGCGTGACCATGTCCGCCGCCGGCGAGAACTGCGTGGGGAAATCGAGGATATTACGCACCGTGGCGCCGCGGAAGGCGTAGATGGACTGGGCATCGTCGCCCACCACGGTGAGGCCGCGGCCGTCGGGCTTGAGCGCCAGCAGGATGGTGGCCTGCAGCGCGTTGGTGTCCTGGTATTCGTCGACCAGCACGTGATCGAAGCGCGCGCCCATGTCCTGCGCCAGCGCCGGTTCGCCCAGCGCCTGGGCCCAGTAGAGCAGCAGGTCGTCGTAGTCCAGCACGTGCTGCTTCTGCTTGGCCTCCACGTAGCCGGCGAACAGGCCGCGCAATGCATCCGCCCACATGGCGTAGCGCGGAAACCATTGCTTGAGCACGTCGTCGAGCGGGGCCTGCGTATTGACCGCGCGCGAGTAGATCGCCAGGCAGGTCTCCTTGCGCGGGAAGCGCGAGGCCTGGGCCGACAGGCCGAGATCGTGCCGTACCATGTTCATCAGGTCGGCGGCGTCGCCGCGGTCGCTGATGGTGAAGCTGGGCGACAGGCCGAGCGTCTCGGCGTACTCGCGCAGCAGGCGCGCGCCGATGGCGTGGAAGGTGCCGGACCAGTGCAGCGCGGCGCGCCCCGCGCCGGATGCCCGGTTGCCGAGCGCCTGGTCGACGATGCGCTCGACGCGCCGCCCCATCTCGGCGGCGGCGCGCCGCGAGAACGTCAGCAGCAGGATGCGGCGCGGATCGGCGCCGCCCAGCACCAGGTGCGCCACGCGGTGCGCCAGGGTATTGGTCTTGCCCGACCCGGCGCCGGCGATGACCAGCAGCGGCGCGGCCGCCTCGTGCGTCACGGCGGCGCGCTGCTCGGGGTTCAGGCTGGCGAGATAGGCGGGCGTGGCCTGGGCAGGCGGCACGGCGGAAAGTGCGTCGCCGGGCGCGGAATCCAGCAAGGCAGGGGAAGAATCGAGTAACACGGCAGGGGCCTCAGGAATGCGGGCGCGCGCATGTGCGCTGCCGTGCATGGGCGGGGGAAAGCTGCCGGTAACTGTATATCTATACAGGCCAGGCGTGCAAGCCGGGGCGTTGCGTGCCTGGCCTTGCCATCGGGTATGTGGCTGGAAAGGCTTGCGGAAAAGGTGGCTCTGGCTCTGGCGCTGGCCGGGCGGTCCCGGTCAGGCGGCCTTGGCCAGGGCGCCGTCGAGCAGCTTGTGCAGCGCGTCCCACTCGGGCTCGCCCACGTAGCGCTTGAGGATATGGCCGTCCTTGTCGATCACGAAGGTGGTCGGCGTCAGCTGCACTTCGCCGAACGCCTTGGCCGCCGCGCCGTCGGAGTCCATCGCCACCTTGAACGGCAGCTTGCGGGTCTGCGCATAGTTCATCACGTACATCGGCGGGTCGTAGCTCATCGCCACGGCCACGAACTCCAGGCCCTTGTCCTTGAACTTGTCGTAGGTGCGGACCATTTCCGGCATCTCCTTGACGCAGGTGACGCAGCTGGTGGCCCAGAAGTTGACCAGGTAGACCTTGCCCTTGAGATCGGCGGTACTCACCTTTTCACCGGACAGCAGGGTGAAGGTGGCCGGCGGCGCCGCGTTGGCCGGCGCGATGGCGCGATAGCCGAACCAGCCGAGCACGGCGGCCAGCAGCACGCCCGCGATGACGGGCCAGAGCTTGCGCTGGGAGGAAGGCGAGGGGGAAGCCGAGGTCGTCATGATGCGTGCCGACAGGTCAGAGACAAGCTCTCATTCTACTGCCCCCGCCGATGCGCTGCCGGAGGCAATTCCGGCGCCGCCAAGGGTGCGGCGATTGGCCGCAGGAATCCGCGCGGCCTGGCCCGGACCGCGGCTCACCGCGGCGTCGCTGCCAGGGCAGAGCGGGCCTGGTCCAGCGCCTGTTCCAGGTAGGCGCCGTAGAAGTCAGGCTGCAGGCCGCGCAGCGGCGTGGCCAGCGAGCGGCCGCGTGCATCGAGGAAGAGGACCGTAGGCGCCACCGCCACATTGCGGCTGCGTGCCCATTCGCGCGCGGTGGTCATGGTGCCGTCCGCGTTGCGCAGGGGCGCATTCGAGGTCATGTCGATTTCCCGCGCGACGATCTCGCCGCTGGCGGCTTGCGGGCCGAGATAGTTGCGGCGCACGGTCTCGCAGTAGACGCAGTCGGGCAGGGTGACCAGCACGACCAGCGGCTCGCCCCTGCTGGCGGCCGCCGCGGCCTGGGCGGCGAGGTCCGTGGCAGGCGGCAGGTGCGTGGAGGCGGCCATCGCCGCGGTGCCGATGGCGAGCAGGACTGCGCCGAGCATCGCGGCGCGCGCGGCCAGCCGCGCACGCGTGCTTGGCGATGGCGGCGCCGGTGGCAAGGTTTGCAAAGAGCGTGGCATGGGGTGGGCAATGAATGCGCGCTGGCGCGCGGGTTCCCCGATAATAGCGGCTTCTGCCCGAACCCGAGGCGCCGTGCCGGCATGCCTTGGGGTGCGGGACCGCACATTCCCGGGCAGGGTTCGCAGGACCGCTGCCAGGCTTTCAGCCCCCCCGACTGCCGCGATGCCACACGCCTGGTTTTCCCGTTTTTCGTCACCCTCGCTCGCCGGGCTTGTTGCGATCGCGGCCATCTGTGCGCTGGCTGCCTGCTCGCCGCGCTATGACTGGCGCACCATCCAGTCCAACGAAGGGGCTTATGCCGCGCTCTATCCGGGCAAGCCGAGCGGCGCCGCGCGCGAGGTGTCGATTGCCGGGCGCAAGCTGCCGATGACGATGGAGGCGGCGCGGGTCGACGAGACCCTGTTCGCCGTGGGCGTGGTGACCTTGCCGGCCGACGATGCCGCCATGCGGCAGGCTGCGCTGGCATCGATGCAGGCCGGGCTGCTCGGCAATCTCGGGCCGCATCCGGCCGATGCGGTCAAGACCCGCCAGGTGACGGTGATGTCCGCCGCCACGCCGGCGGTGGCGCTGGAGGGCGTGGAGGTGCAGGTGGCGGCAGTGTCGCCGCAGGACAAGTCGGCGCGCAGGCTGACGGCAAGGCTGGTGGCCTCGGGCGTGCATGTCTACCAGGCGGTGGTGCTGGAGGCGGGCGACGCGGCGCGCGACCAGCGCCAGGCCGAGCAGGTCGACCAGTTCCTCACCAGCTTCCATCCGTTCTGAGCTGCGCCGGGCCGGTGGTGCCCCATGCCGCGCGCCGGGCCGATGAGATAACGTTTGCAAGCGCCCGTGCGGGCGCGATTCTGGATTCTATTCAAGGAGTGATGTCATGCGTCTGGAAGTCTGGCTGGCCTATTTCGCAGCTTGTTGGGTGATTGCCGTGTCTCCGGGTTCGGGGGCCGTGCTGTCGATGAGCCATGGCCTGTCCTACGGGCTGCGCAAGACCACCACCACCATCTTCGGCCTGCAGACCGGACTGGTGATCATCCTGCTGGTGGCGGGCGGCGGGCTGGGCGCGCTGCTGCTTGCCTCCGAACACGCCTTTGTCGTGGTCAAGACGGTCGGCGCGCTATATCTGGTCTACCTGGGCGTGCAGCAGTGGCGCGCGCGCGTGGAAGACGGCCCGGCCGCCGCGGACCAGGGCGACGAAGCCGGCGCGCCGCGCGTGGCCGCCCTGAGCCCGCGCCGCCGCTTTGCCACCGGCCTGCTGACCAATGTCACCAACCCCAAGGGGATCATCTTCATGGTCGCGGTGCTGCCGCAGTTCATCGATCCCAATCACCCGCTGGCGCCCCAGCTCGCGATCCTCGCCGCGACCATGTGCGGCGTGGACCTGGTGGTGATGCACGGCTACGCGCTGCTCGCCTCGCGCATGCGCGGCCTGTTCCGCAACGCGCGGGCGATGCGCTGGCAGAACCGCGTGTTCGGCAGCGTGCTGGTGGCCGTAGGCGCGGCGCTGTTCTTCGTCAGGCGGCATCCGGCCTGATGCCTGATGACCGAAGCGGCCGAAGTGGCGTGCCCTCCGGCGGCCGGGTGCCGCGGGCCGGCTTTCAGCATGCCGCTGGCTTCTGACGGGGGCGTTTGCTTAAATAGGTGAGGTGAATCGTCCGACGCGGAGACCAGTCATGCCCCATTCTCACGCCGTGCAGGCCCAGCCGCGCCGCCATCCCGCCCATACCGTGCCGCCGGCCGATGAGCCCGCGCCGCCGGGCGTCCCTCCCGACCTGCCGCTGCCGCCCGAAGAGGATCCGCCGCCCGCGGAGCCGCCCGTCGCGGTGCCGCCGCGCGGGTGAAGGTACATCGCGCGCCGGACAGGGAAATGCCGTGAAGTTCGGATGACAGCGTCCGGCGTGCCAGCAGACAGGGGTCGGTCCGAGATCCCAATAGCGGTTCTGCGTGGCCGCCGGCGCGACCCGGTTTTGCGGCGCTCGTCTTTCTGTAGCGTACTCCCTGCTTCCAGCAGCCTACTGCTGCCTGCTGACTGCATATCTTTCTTCTCGCACGTCGACACACCACACGTTTACGCCCCATGCATGCGGAAATTTCTCATGCAACTTTGAGCGGTTTCTGATGGGCTTGCGCACGCAGGTAAGCCACTGTTTAGGAACGATTGTTCTCCGCTGTGGTGGGTCTCAACCTCGCAATCATTGAGAGCCCTGAACCAAGCGCACAACTTCATGGAACCAAGGGATTTATTTCTCTGCTCATTGCTTTTGATGGCGGCGAGTGGCATGAGCGCCTGCGACGGATGGGAAAGGCGCACCGATAAACCCGGATCGTCCGAGTCGGAATTGCCGAACGGCATTTTGGGCGGCGTGTCGGCGCTTTTCCGAAATGACAATCCGGCTATTTTCTCGCTCATCGGTCCCTCCGGATTTACGTTGGCTCCGTTGACTACTTATCGACAGGTGGACAGCGGCGCATTGACTTCCCTGGCTAACTTTAGATTATCGGGTGCGTCGATGCAGTTGGGCGATGTTTCGGGGAACGCGGATTTCGCATTAGGCCGATGGTCGGCCGGTACGCTGACTACCCCGCAAGGAAGCACGGAGATTCTTGATGGGAGCCCTCGGTGGTCATGGCATTACCTGCTCATCAAGCCATTAAGGGCGATGCCTGGCAATTGGACCTATCGGTGCGGCGCGCCACGTGTCACCACGATAACTTTTGTTAACGGCACCAATATCGATAGCAATCAGCAGGCCGGCACGGTCGGTGGAAAGGCAAGCTTCTCGATCCTCAATTCTGTTGCAACCGTCGATTTCCAACTGGTGGCAATGGCGGGTGGTAAAAAGGGATGGCTCAAGGGGAAGTCGATTTTCACGCGCAGTGATGCAGTGCAGAGCCACGAGGATTTCGATTCGGGTGGCATCGGCGCCAAAATCATGCTGGGATCGGCGGCCGACGGCGGCATTCATGTCGCCATGCCATATCGGGTGAGACTGGAGAACGGCGCCATTTTTCACGGGATCGCAGTGTTTCCGTGTGCAGCCTAGAAGGCTTTTGCTGGCCTTCGTGTAAATGAAAATCAAGCGGCGAATATCGTAAGCTCGCGCCGACCGCGCGAGTACCTCTCTCCCGTGCCAGTTCCCAGTCTTTCACGATGCAATCACGGCGTGCGCAAAGCACGCCGGTACTGGATCGCCTCGCCCACATGGCCGGGCTGCAATAGCTCGGCGCCTTCCAGGTCCGCCAACGTGCGGGCGATCTTCAGGACCCGGAAATACGCGCGCGCCGACCAGGCCAGCTTGGTCATGGCGCCGCGCAGCATCGCCTGCGCTTCGGGCGCGAGCGGGCAATGCTCGTCGATCTCGCGGCCTGCCAGGGCGGCGTTGGGTTTGCCCTGGCGCGCCTGCTGGCGGGCGCGCGCCGCCAGTACGCGCTCGCGCACCTCGGCGCTGGGCTCGCCGGGCGGGCCATCGAGCATTTCCTGCTGGTCCTGGGCGGGCACTTCGATCTGCAGGTCGATGCGGTCGAGCAGCGGGCCGGAGAGCCGGGACTGGTAGCGCAGCACCTGGTCGGGCGTGCAGCGGCAAGGCCGGGACGGATGGCCGAGGTAGCCGCAGGGGCAGGGGTTCATGGCCGCGACAAACTGGAAGCGGGCCGGGAAATCGGACTGGCGGGCGGCGCGCGAGATGGTGACGCGGCCTGACTCCAGCGGCTCGCGCAGGACTTCGAGCACCTTGCGGTCGAATTCGGGGAGTTCGTCCAGAAACAGCACGCCGTGATGGGCGAGCGAGATTTCACCGGGGCGGGGATTACCGCCGCCGCCGACCAGCGCCGCCGCCGAGGCGGTGTGGTGCGGCGCGCGGTAGGGCCGCTCGCGCCAGCGGGCGGGGTGGAAGCCGGCGGCGGTGAGGCTTTGCACCGCGGCGGATTCCAGCGCTTCTTCCAGTGTCATGGGCGGCAGCAGGCCGGGAAAGCGCTGCGCCAGCATGGATTTGCCGGTGCCCGGCGGCCCGATCAGGAGCGCCGAATGCTGTCCGGCGGCGGCGATCTCCATGGCGCGGCGCGCCTGCGCCTGGCCGCGGACGTCGCGCATGTCGGGGCGGGCGGGCTCGGCGCCGCCGACAGCCAGCAGCGGTTCGGCGCGCGGCAGCCGGCCCTCGGGGAGCGGGCCAAGGTGAGCGCAGACTTCCAGCAGGGAGCGCGCCGCATAGACGGTGACCCCGTCGATCAGGGCAGCTTCCGGCCCGTTCTCGGCTGCCACCACGAAGGTGCGCGGCGGCCCGGCATCGCTGGCCTGCCGCAGCGCATTGTCGCGCTGCAGGCTCATCGCCATGGCCAGTGCGCCGCGCACCGGGCGCAGATCGCCGGACAGCGACAACTCGCCGGCGAACTCGCTGGCATCCAGCCCGTCCAGCGGGATCTGGCCGCTCGCGGCCAGGATGCCCAGGGCGATGGGCAGGTCGAAGCGTCCGGATTCCTTCGGCAGGTCGGCCGGGGCCAGGTTGACGGTAATGCGCCGGTTCGGGAATTCGAAGCGGCTGTTGATGATGGCCGCGCGGACCCGCTCGCGGCTTTCACGGACCTCGGTGTCGGCCAGGCCGACGATGCTGCAGGCAGGCAGGCCGTTGGCGAGGTGAACCTCGACCGACACCAGCGGCGCCTCGAGTCCGGTCAGCGCCCGGCTGCGCAGCAGGGCGAGGCTCATCGTTGCTCCGCAAACTTCAAGGAAGTGTTAACGAAAATGGCCGCCGGAGTGCGGCGGCCATGATGGCGGACAAGACGCTTGCCCGGCGTCATCGGCGACCCGGGGCGGATGCGCGGCGCGCCAAGCGCTTCAGCCGGCAGCCGGCTTGTCGGAGCCGCCGGCGGCGCGACGCTCCAGCTCGAGCACGCGGGCTTCCAGTTCTTCCAGGCGCGCGCGGGTACGGGCCAGCACCTGCGACTGCACGTCGAATTCCTCGCGCGTGACCAGGTCCAGCTTGGAGAAGCCCTGGGTCATCATGCTGCGCACGTTTTTCTCGATGTCCTTGGCGGGCGAGTTGCGCAAGGCTTCGCTGACCTTGGCCTGGAAATCGTTGAACAGGTCGGTCGGTTTCATGGTGATTCTCCTTTTGCACCGCCTTGGTGCGGATGATGGGTGGGCGGATTTCGCGTGCTGCATCACGGTGCACCCGGCCGGAACGCGGGCAAACGCGGTGCGTGCACGGCACCTGCCGCCGGCTTGGGCCGATTATCGCGCTTCATGCGCCGCCGGGAAAGCGCCGGCGAGGCCTGGTAACACCTTTTAACGTGCCGCCGGCCGCTCAGCGGGCTTTCCAATGACGCAGGGGAGAGGTCCTTTCTTCACAAAAATACGGTTCCTGCATGGCGGCAGACCTGGCACGGCAGTTGCAGTAATGAATCCGGGAGCCTTGTTTCACTATCGAATCCAAACACACGAGTACCGAGCCAGAGGAAAAGGAGAAGAAATCCATGAAGAAGTTGGCCCTTGCAGTCAGTGCCAGTGCAGTTGTGCTTTGCGGCCTCAGCTCCGCAGCTTTTGCCCAGAGCGCATCCGACGCCGCGGCGGCTCCTGCCGCCGCGGCCGAGGCCTCGCCGCATACGTTCACGGCCAATGTGACCCTGGCTACCGAATATCGCTATCGCGGCCTGATGCAGACCAATCACCGCCCCGCCATCCAGGGTGGCTTCGACTACTCGCATTCGAGTGGCTTCTACATC
The DNA here is from genome assembly GCF_056396525.1 of Cupriavidus sp. 05T41. Taxonomy (NCBI): domain Bacteria; kingdom Pseudomonadati; phylum Pseudomonadota; class Betaproteobacteria; order Burkholderiales; family Burkholderiaceae; genus Cupriavidus; species Cupriavidus sp. 05T41. The sequence continues at coordinate 192,103 of NZ_JBFTLQ010000010.1, read as the reverse complement.
GGTAACTGGAACTCGAACATCAGCTGGCTCAGCGACAGCAACTCGCAGGTCTCGGCGCCGATCGAGATGGACTTCTACGGCGGTTTCAAGAACACCGTCACGATCGCCGGGCTGGAATGGAACTACGACGCCGGCGTGCTGCAGTACTACTACCCGGGCGACTACCCGGCCGGCTTCACGCGCCCGTACACCACGGAACTGTACGTCGGCGCGGGCTACGGCCCGGTGTTCCTGAAGTATTCGCAGTCGCTGACCAACCTGTTCGGCTTTGCCGACAGCAAGTACAGCTACTACGTGGACCTGACGGCCAACGTGCCGCTGAACTTCTGGGACCTGACGGTGAACGCGCACGTCGGCTACCAGAACGTGAAGCACATCAACAGCGCCTCGTACACGGACTGGAAGATCGGCCTGACCAAGGACCTGGGCAAGGGCTTCGCGCTGGCGGTCGCCTATATCGACACCAACGCGCACAACTCGGTCTATACCAATACGTCCGGTCGCTATGTCGGCCGCGCCACGGCCTGGGCTTCGATCACCAAGACTTTCTAAACCAGCATGAGGTAGAGCGGGCGCCGGGCGGATACCGGGCCGACCCGCTCAGAGGAGAAATCGGATGAAACTGATCATCGCTGTCATCAAGCCGTTCAAGCTCGACGAGGTGCGCGAAGCGCTCTCGGACGTCGGGGTGTCCGGCATCACCGTGACCGAAGTCAAGGGCTTCGGCCGCCAGAAGGGCCATACCGAGCTGTACCGGGGCGCGGAGTACATCGTGGACTTCCTGCCCAAGGTGAAGATCGAAGTGGCCGTCCCGGACGACGTGGTCGACCGGGCCATCGAGGCGATCGAAAAATCGGCGCGCACTGGCAAGATCGGCGACGGCAAGATCTTTGTTGCCCCGATCGAGCAGGTCATCCGCATCCGCACCGGCGAGACCGGCGGCGATGCGCTGTGACGCACAGCCCAACGACAAGAGGTTAATCACATGAAATCCTGGATCAAGCGCATCCTGAGCACCGGCGCCCTGGCGCTGGCCCTGGGCACGGCCGGCATCGGCGTGGCCACCCACGCCGTGGCGCAGGACAAGCCCGCCGCGGAAGCCTCGGCTCCGGCTGCCGCCGCGGCCCCGGCAGCGGCTCCGGCCGCCGCGGCGCCTGCAGCGGCTGCTCCCGCGGCAGAGGCAGCGGCTCCCGCCGCCGCCCCGGCACCCGTGCCGAACAAGGGCGACACCGCCTGGCTGCTGGTATCGACTGCCTTCGTCATCCTGATGACGCTGCCCGGCCTGGCCCTGTTCTACGGCGGCCTGGTCCGCTCGAAGAACATGCTGTCGGTGCTGATGCAGTGCCTGGTGATCTTCTCGCTGGTGTCGCTGCTGTGGGCCATCTACGGCTATAGCTTCGCCTTCACCGAGGGCAACGCGTTCTTCGGCGGCACCGACAGGCTCTTCATGAAGGGCCTGAACGTAGACGCCGTGGCAGCGACCTTCAGCAAGGGCGTGGTGGTGCCGGAGCTGGCCTACTTCGCCTTCCAGTGCGCCTTCGCGGCAATCACCTGCGGGCTGATCATCGGTGCCTTCGCCGAGCGCGCCAAGTTCTCGGCCGTGCTGGTGTTCGTGGTGCTGTGGTTCACCTTCTCGTACATCCCGATGGCCCACATGGTCTGGTTCTGGCCCGGTCCGGACGGCTTCACCGACGCGGCAGCCGCGACGGCTGCCACCGCCAAGTCCGGCTGGCTGTTCCAGAAGGGCGCGCTGGACTTCGCCGGCGGTACCGTGGTGCACATCAATGCGGCCGTGGCCGGCCTGGTGGGTGCCTTCATGTTCGGCAAGCGTATCGGCTTCGGCCGCGAGGCGCTCCGTCCGCACAGCCTGACCTTCACCATGGTGGGCGCTTCGCTGCTGTGGTTCGGCTGGTTCGGCTTCAACGCCGGCTCGGCGCTGGAAGCCAACGGCTCGGCTGCGCTGGCCTTCGTCAACACGCTGCTGGCGACCTGCGCGGCAGTGCTGTCCTGGACCTTCGGCGAGTGGATCAGCAAGGGCAAGCCGTCGATGCTGGGCGGTGCCTCGGGTGCCGTGGCCGGCCTGGTGGCGATCACCCCGGCGGCCGGCTTCGTCGGCCCGATGGGTTCGATCGTGATCGGTATCGCCGCTGGCCTGCTGTGCCTGTGGGGCGTGACCGGCCTGAAGAAGCTGCTGGGCATGGATGACTCGCTGGACGTGTTCGGCGTGCATGGCGTGGGCGGCATCCTGGGCGCGCTGCTGACCGGTGTGTTCGCATCCCCGAGCCTGGGCGGCACGGGCATCTATGACTACGTGGCCAACAAGGTGGCCGACGATTACTCGATCGCCGGCCAGGTTTGGATCCAGTTCGAAGGCGTGCTGACCACCATCGTGTGGTCCGGCGTGGTGGCCTTCGTCGCCTACAAGCTGGTGGATATGCTGATCGGCCTGCGGGTGCCGGAAGAAGAAGAGCGCGAGGGTCTGGACATCACCTCGCACGGCGAGACCGCGTATGAAGCCTGATCGCAGAGGAGTTGTGCTGGAGAGCTGATTGGGAATCTTCTCTCAGGAGTTTCGCCCGGCCTTGTGCCGGGCTTTTTTCGTTGTGATGCCGGTATCGTGATGGCATCTGCGACGAAATAGCCTGCATCGTTCGGCACCGGCGCGCCGCGGCGCCTTGGGCACACTGCCGGCATGGACTTTTCGCCAGGTGCTTAAATCCGATCTTAAAAAGCTTCAATTGTTTTAGGAGGGCAGCGCACATACAGTGCGAGTGAGGCAGTTTCCTCCACCTGCAGAACGCTCCCCGTATCTGTCAGGCCATTTGAAAGCGCGACACTGTCGCGCTTTTTTTTTGCCTCGCCGGCCGCCGCGCCTGGCCCGGGCGCCGATTTGCGCATGTCGCCGGGGCGCCTGCCAGGCGCCCCTTTTAATCCACGCCGGCATCCCCATATCCTTCTTCCTCTAGCCGGCGCTCGCATATGCTTATTCTGGTAGCGCCAGCAGCCAATTGGCCGTTCCTCTACAATCTGGGCGAACGATAAAGACGATCAATAGGATGTATATGGTCCCGCATCTCATCACCGCGCTGAACGGTCCGCTGCTCGAGCTGGAAAAAAAGATCCTGGACGCGACGCCGTCCATCGAGCGCTGGTTCAGGCTGGAATGGCAGGAACATACGCCTCCGTTCTACTGCTCGGTCGATCTGCGCAATGCCGGCTTCAAGCTCGCGCCGGTCGACACCAACCTGTTCCCGGGCGGTTTCAACAACCTAGCGCCTGAAATGCTGCCGCTGGCGGTGCAGGCGGCCATGGCCGCGATCGAGAAGATCTGTCCGGATGCCAAGAACCTGCTGCTGATCCCCGAGCGTCACACGCGCAACATGTTCTATCTGCAGAACGTGGCGCGCCTGTCGCTGATCATGCGCCAGGCCGGACTCAATGTCCGGCTGGGCTCGCTGTCCGAGGACATCACCGAACCCACCCCGATCGATCTGCCCGACGGCCAGACGCTGGTGGTCGAGCCGCTGGCGCGGCTGGGCGCGCGCGGACGCCGCCTGGGGCTGAAGGATTTCGATCCCTGTTCGATCCTGCTCAACAACGATCTCTCGGCCGGCATCCCGCCGATCCTGGAGAACATCAACGAGCAGTACCTGCTGCCGCCGCTGCACGCGGGCTGGTCGACGCGGCGCAAGACCAGCCACTTCGCCGCCTACGACGAGGTGGCCAAGAAGTTCGCCAAGCTGATCGACATCGATCCCTGGATGGTCAATCCGTATTTCGCCAAGTGCTCGGGCATCGATTTCCACGAGCGCGTGGGCGAGGACGCGCTGGCCGACTCGGTCGAGGCGGTGCTCAAGAAGATCGCCAAGAAATATCGCGAGTACGGCATCAAGGAAACGCCTTATGTGGTCGTCAAGGCCGATGCCGGCACCTATGGCATGGGTATCATGACCGTGCGCGATCCGGCCGAGGTCAAGGGGCTGAACCGCAAGGAACGCAACAAGATGAGCGTCGTCAAGGAAGGCCTCGAGGTCAACGACGTCATCATCCAGGAAGGCGTGCACACCTTCGAGAAGGTCAACGAGGCGGTGGCCGAGCCGGTGGTGTACATGATCGACCGCTATGTGGTCGGCGGCTTCTACCGCGTCCATACCGGCCGCGGCAACGACGAGAACCTGAATGCGCCGGGCATGCACTTCGTGCCGCTGGCGTTTGCGCCGAACGGCATTCCGGACAGTCATGCCAAGCCTGGCGCGGCGGTGCCGAACCGGTTCTATATGTACGGCGTGGTGGCGCGGCTGGCCTTGCTGGCTGCCTCACTGGAACTCGAGAAGACCGACCCCAATCCGATTCTGTGAGGCGGCGCTGCCGTGTGGCAGCGCCTTGACGTGCCGCGCGCTGCGCGCGGCCCCTGCGATCCGGGACGAGCCAACATGCGCATTCTGTTTATTACCGACCCGCTGGACACCTTCAAGACCTACAAGGACTCCACCTACGCCATGATGGTGGAGGCGGCCGAGCGCGGCCACGAGCTGTTTGCCTGCCTGCAGTCGCAGCTCTCGCTGTCGGCGCACCGGGTCGAGGCCGTGGTGCGCCCGCTGCAGCTGACCGGCGATGCGCATGACTGGTATCGCGCCGGCGAGCCCGCCCTGCATCCGCTGACGGGCTTCGACGCCGTCCTGATGCGCAAGGACCCGCCGTTCGACATGGAATACGTGACCAGCACCTGGCTGCTGGAGCTGGCCGAGTCGCATGGCGCCAATGTGTTCAACAAGCCGCAGGCGGTGCGCGACTTTTCCGAGAAGCTGGCGATCGCGAAGTATCCCCAGTTCACCACGCCTACCCTGGTCACGCGCGATGCCGACCGCATCCGCGAGTTCCACGCCGAGCACCGCGACGTCATCCTCAAGCCGCTCGACGGCATGGGCGGCATGGGGATCTTCCGGGTCGGCGCGGATGGCCTCAACCTCGGTTCCATCATCGAGACGCTGGGCGAGAACGGCGCGCGCACGCTGATGGCGCAACGCTATATCCCCGAGATCAAGGACGGCGACAAGCGCATCCTGCTGATCGGCGGCAAGCCGGTGCCATACTCGCTGGCGCGCATCCCCAAGGATGGCGAAGTGCGCGGCAACCTGGCCGCGGGCGGCACGGGGCGGGCGCAGCCGCTTTCGCAGCGGGACCGCGAGATCGCCGAGGCGCTGGCGCCGGGCCTGTGGGAGCGCGGCCTGCTGCTGGTCGGGCTGGACGCGATCGGCGACTACCTCACCGAAGTCAATGTGACGAGTCCGACCTGTTTCCAGGAAATCACGCAGCAGACCGGCTTCCAGGTGGCCGCCATGTTCATCGACGCGCTGGAGCAGGCGGTACAGGCCCGCGCGGGCTAAGCCGGTGCGAAGTCAGCCGCGGCTGACTTCGCCGGCTGGAGTGCCTGCTACAATCGCGTCAATCCAACGGATTCACCACCATGGCAGGCATTCTGATCATCGCGCACGCCCCGCTGGCTTCGGCATTGCGCGACTGCGCCGCCCACGTCTACTGTGGCCAGCCGCAACGGCTCGAAGCGATCGACGTCACGCCGGACGCCGAGCCGGCCGCCGTGCTGGCCGAAGCCCGGCGCCGTCTCGCCGAGATCTGCGAAGAGAACGGTGCGCTGGTGCTGACCGATATCTTTGGCGCGACGCCGGCCAATATCGCGGCCCGGCTCGCCGAGCCGGGCCGCGTCAAGGTACTCGCCGGCGTCAACCTTCCCATGCTGGTGCGCGCCATCTGCTACCGTACCGAGAAGCTCGACCAGCTCGCCCTCAAGGCCCTGGCCGGCGGCTCGCAGGGGGTATTGCAGGTAGGCTCCACCACTGTCCAGAACCAGATCGCTAATCATCCCGACAAATATGCTGCAGAGGGACACCAACATCATCAATAAGCTCGGGCTGCACGCCCGCGCATCCGCCAAGCTGACGCAATTGGCCGGCAACTTCGTGAGTCAGGTCAAGATGTCGCGCAACGGCCGGCAGGTCGACGCCAAGAGCATCATGGGCGTGATGATGCTGGCCGCCGGCATTGGCTCGACCGTGACCATCGAGACCGACGGTCCCGACGAGCAGGAGGCGATGGACGCGCTGCTGGCGCTGATCGCCAACCGCTTCGGCGAGGGAGAATAAGGGCCGGCCCAGGATGAGTGCGGCGGCACCGTCCGCCATGGCGCGCCCGGCCGGGGCCGCCTTGCCGCATCCTGCGACGGCTCTCGAGGCTGCTGGCCACGGCCAGACTTCTTAAACGTTCCTGACGGAGCGGTACATGCCATTTGCCCTGCACGGCATCCCGGTCTCGCGCGGCGTCGCCATCGGCCGCGCGCATTTGCTCGCGCCTGCCGCGCTCGATGTCTCCCATTACCTGGTCGATGAAGACCGGCTCGACGACGAGGTCGAGCGCCTGCGCTCCGCGCGCGCGGTGGTGCGGGCCGAACTGGCCGCGCTCAAGCGCGACCTGCCGCGCGAGGCGCCGGAGGAAATGGGCGCCTTCCTCGACGTGCACGCGATGATCCTCGACGACGAGGCGCTTGCGCGCGAACCCGAGGCGCTGATCCGCAACCGCCGCTACAACGCCGAATGGGCGCTGACCACGCGGCTCGAAGAACTGATGCGGCAGTTCGACGAAATCGAAGACGAATACCTGCGCGAGCGCAAGGCGGACATCCGCCAGGTGGTCGAGCGCCTTCTCAAGGTGCTGGCCGGCGCGGCGATGCTGGCGCCGGCCCCGGCGCCGCCTTCCACGCTCGCCCCCGACGGCGAGCCCGCGCCGGGCGTGATCGTGGTCGCGCACGATATCTCGCCGGCCGACATGCTGCAGTTCCGCCATACCGTGTTCCATGGCTTCGTGACCGACCTGGGCGGGCGCACCTCGCACACCGCCATCGTGGCGCGCAGCCTGGACATCCCCGCCGCCGTGGGCGTGCAGAGCGCGAGCGAGCTGATCCGCCAGGACGACTGGGTGATCATCGACGGCGACGCCGGCCTGGTGATCGTCGACCCGTCGGCCATCATCCTCGAGGAATACCGCCACCGCCAGAGCGAGCGGGCCCTGGAGAAGAAGCGCCTGCAGCGCCTGCGCCATACGCCGGCGGTGACGCTGGACGGGCTCGAGATCGACCTGCTGGCCAATATCGAGATGGCGGAAGACGCCAGCGCGGCGCTCACTGCCGGTGCCGTCGGGGTGGGGCTGTTCCGTTCGGAATTCCTCTTTATGAACCGGCGCGGCGAACTGCCCGACGAGGAGGAGCAGTTCCATGCCTACCGCGGCGCCGTGGATGCCATGCACGGCCTGCCGGTCACCATCCGCACCATCGATATCGGCGCCGACAAGCCCCTGGACGGACGCGACGGGCGGGGCGACGATTTCGAGACCGCGCTGAATCCCGCCCTGGGCTTGCGCGCGATCCGCTGGTCGCTGTCGGAACCGGCGATGTTCCTGACCCAGCTGCGGGCGTTGTTGCGTGCCTCGGCCTTCGGGCCGGTGCGCCTGCTGATCCCGATGCTGGCGCACGCGCGCGAGATCGACCAGACCCTGGACCTGATCGCCCAGGCCAAGCGCCAGCTCGACGCGCGCGGCCAGGCTTTCGACCCGAACATCAAGGTCGGGGCCATGATCGAGATTCCGGCAGCCGTGCTGATGCTGCCGCTGTTCCTGCGCCGCATGGATTTCCTCTCGATCGGCACCAACGACCTGATCCAGTACACGCTGGCCATCGACCGTGCCGACAACGCCGTGGCGCATCTGTACGACCCGCTGCACCCGGCGGTGCTGCAGCTGATTGCCCGCACCATCCGCGAGGCCAACCGCGCCGGCGTGCCCGTGGCGGTGTGCGGCGAGATGGCGGGCGACCCCGCCATGACCCGGCTGCTGCTGGGCATGGGGCTGCGCGAATTCTCCATGCATCCTTCGCAGCTGCTGCGGGTCAAGCAGGAAGTCCTGCATGCCGACTGCCAGCGGCTGGAGCGGCTGGTGGAGCAGGTCCTGTGTGCCTACGAGCCGGAGGAACTGGCCTGCGCGCTGAAGCAGCTGTGACGGCTCGGACAACCCTGATGTGGTTGGGGTTTTTGCCTCGGATCCGGCACCGTGATTGGGGGTAATCCGTCACTTTTCGGCGGGAGTGTGACGACCCCCGCATGCCGGAAACTGGTGCAAAGTGGCGCTCTCCTGGCATGTACCCTTTGTGCCTTAATGGGAATTGTTATCATTTTCGATCTCTGATATTCTGGCGTACATCGAGGGTGACATGCCGGTGTCACCCCTGCCCCAAGGAGGCATTTGTGTACGTTTGCATCTGCAATCAGGTTACCGACCGAGAAATCCATGGAGCCGCCCATCTTGGCGTGCAAACGCTGGAAGAGCTGGCTGAAACGCTGGGTGTTGGCACCTGCTGCGGCCGCTGCCGCGAATGCGCCCACCAGGTCCTGTGCGAAGGCGTGGCGGCGGTGCGCAACGTAACGGTCGCCACCATCCATGTGGTGGACATTTCCTCCTGTTCGTCCTCTGGTCCGCGTGCCATAATGGACACTCGGGACCCGGCAGTCGCGAACGACCAGCAAACTGAGCTGGTTGCCTGAACTCGCCCGCAATTTTTAGATTGCGGCGCGTTTTCCCATTTCCAGACTGCACGCGGCGCACCTTGCGCCGCTTCGCGTTTTTGCGGGGGCCCGATGCAACAGGAGCCTCCAATGAAAGGTGACAAGAAGGTCATCCAACACCTGAACGCGCAGCTGAAGAACGAGCTGACCGCGATCAACCAGTATTTCCTGCATGCCCGCATGTATCGCCACTGGGGCTTGAAGAAGCTCGGCGACGTGGAATACAAGGAATCCATCGGCGAGATGAAGCACGCGGATCGCCTGATCGACCGCATCCTGATGCTCGACGGACTGCCCAACCTGCAAGACCTGCACAAGCTGCTGCTGGGTGAAGACACCCCGGAAATGCTCAAGTGCGACCTGAAGCTGGAGCAAGCCGCGCACACCACGGTCAAGGAAGGCGTCGCATATTGCGAATCGGTGGGCGACTATGTCAGCCGCGACATCCTGGTCGATATCCTGACCGACACCGAAGAGCATATCGAGTACCTGGAAACGCAGCTCGACCTGATCGACAAGGTTGGCCTGCCCAACTATCTGCAGTCGCAGATGGAGCCGGGCGAGCAGTAAGCCGCCCAGCAGTCGGCCGCACGTTCGCAAGAACCTGGTGGCCGCACACGCGCGGTGCCGTCCGGTGCTGCCGCTCTTGCCTGCATTCTGGTAGTAACCCTTATCATTCGGATTTAGATTCCCATTCGAGGCGGTTTTCGCACGCGGTCGCCGGTACCTTGCATGCCTGTGCCTTGCGCGTGCGTACAATCGAATCGAACGACAAATCGAACGACAAATCCTCCCCCGCACGCCGTCTCTCTCTTTCACTTGAAGGCTCTGGTTCGCGATGCGCGCAGATACGGCTGATCTCAGGCGGCTCTTTCTCTCCGGCGCGCCGTTGCTGGATGTCCGCGCGCCGGCCGAATTCGCGCGAGGCGCCTTTCCCGATGCCGTCAACCTGCCGCTGATGGATGACGCCGAGCGGCATCAGGTGGGCCTGTGCTTCAGGGAGCAAGGGCAGGCCGCCGCGCTTGCGCTGGGGCACCGCCTGGTGTCGGGCGAGATCCGCGCCGCGCGCGTCGCCGCCTGGGCGGGTTTTGCCCGCGCCCACCCGGATGGCTACCTGTACTGCTTTCGCGGCGGATTGCGCTCGCAGATCGTGCAGCAGTGGCTGAACGACGATGCCGGCATTGCCTGTCCGCGCGTGGCCGGCGGCTTCAAGGCGATGCGCACCTTCCTGATCGAGACCCTCGATGCGGCCGCGGCGAACTGCGGCCTGCTGATGCTTGGCGGCCTCGCCGGCAGCGGCAAGACCGAACTGATCGCGGATCTGGTCGCCGGGGAGGGCGCCGCCATCGATCTGGAAGGGCATGCCCGGCATCGTGGATCGAGCTTCGGCCGGCGGGCCGTGGCGCAGCCCACGCAGATCGATTTCGAGAATGGCATGGCGATCGATCTGTTGCGCCGCCGTGCGGCCGGGCACCCGGCCCTGGTGGTGGAAGACGAAGGGCGTTATATCGGCAGGCGCACCTTGCCGCTGCCTTTCTATCTCGCCATGCAGGCGGCCCCGTTGGTCTGGCTGGAGGAGCCATTCGAGGCGCGCGTGAGCCGGGTGCTCGACGACTATGTGCTCGGCCTGTCCGGCGAGTTCATGGCGGCATTTGGCGGGCAGGCCGGGTTCGCGGCCTACGCCGCGCGCCTGCGCGAGGCCATGGCAGCGATTGCCGGGCGCCTTGGCGGGGTACGCTACGCGAGGCTGTCGGCATTGCTGGATCAGGCACTGGCGCGCCAGGAGGGCAGCGGAGAAACCGACATGCACCGGGCCTGGATCGCCGTGCTGCTAAGCCAGTACTACGACCCGATGTATGCCTACCAGCGCGAGCAGCGCGAGGCCAGGATCGTGTTCCGCGGCGCGCGCCCGGCCGTGCTGGCCTACCTGCGCGAACACACGCGCGCCTGAAACGGTGGCGCAAGCCTGTTGCGTCGGCCCTTGACGGGAGGCATCGGGATCGGCATCAGGCGCCTGGGTGGCCATCATGGCCGCCACCGCAGACCTCGCAGTCCGGCGCGCGGCCGAGCCGCATGGTAGTCCATTCCATGCCGAGCGCATCGACCATCAGCAGGCGCCCGGCGAGGCTGGTGCCAACCCCCATCAGGAGCTTGAGCGCTTCGGCCGCCTGCACGGTGCCGACCATGCCCACCAGCGGCGCGAATACGCCCATGGTGGCGCAGGCGACTTCCTGCGCGGGCTGCGACGGGGGAAACAGGCAGGCGTAGCACGGTGCGTCCGGCTGGCGGTGGTCGAACACGCTGACCTGCCCGTCGAAGCGCAGCGCCGCCCCCGAAACCAGCGGCACGCGGTGCTGCACGCAGGCGCGATTGACCGCCTGGCGCGTGGCGAAATTGTCGCAGCAGTCGAGTACCACGTCGGCATCGGCGACCAGTTGCGCCAGCTGATCGGGGCCCACGCGCGCGGCAACCAGCCGTACGTCGAGGTCCGGGTTGATGCGCAGCATGCCTTCGCGCGCGGACTCCACCTTGGGCCGGCCGACGTTGGCGGTGGTGTGGATCACCTGGCGCTGCAGGTTGGTGAGGTCTACCACGTCGTCGTCGACCACCGTGATGGTGCCGACCCCGGCCGATGCGAGGTAGGGCAGTGCGGCCGCGCCCAGCCCGCCGGCGCCGATCACCAGCGCACGGCCGGCCAGCAGGCGGCCTTGACCTTCAATGCCGAGTTCGTCGAGCAGGATATGCCGCGAGTAGCGCAGCAGTTGATCGTCGTTCATGCGGTGCCATGCAAAAGCGGCCCCGCAGGGCCGCCTTTATTCGAGAGGAGTTCAGGGAGCCTTGCCGGTCGGCGTGCCCAGCGGCGTTCCCATCGGGGCGCTTGCCGGTGGTGCGCTTGCCGGGGTCTTGCCGGCCGGGGCGGCGGGCTTGGCCGGGCTTGCGCTCTTGGCGGGCTTGGCCGGCTTGTCCGAGGTCGCGACGGCTTCGAGCTTGGACTTGGAGCGCTTGACCGGCTGGCCTTCGAGCTGCGCGATGGCCTGTTGCAGCATGAAGTCATCCGCCGAGCCGAACTCGATGGGCTTCTTCTTGCGTTCCTTCTCGCGCTCTTCCGGTGTCTTCTTGGCGTTCTCTTCCTCGAGCCGGCGCAGCTCTTCCACGCGTCGCTGCTCGCGCTCGTTCATCTCCGGCTCTTCCGATTCCTGCTTGTTGTGCAGGTGGCGCTCGGTGTCGATCTCGCGCGTGATCAGCGCGTCGTCGGGATCGCCCTCGGGATTCTGGTCGACCGGGATGTCCGGGCGGATGCCCTTGGCCTGGATCGACTTGCCGGTCGGCGTGTAGTAGTAAGCGATGGTCAGCTTGATGCCGGTCTCGTTGGTCAGCGGGCGCACGGTCTGCACCGAGCCCTTGCCGAAGGTGGTCTTGCCCATGATCAGCGCGCGCTTGTGATCCTGCAGCGCACCGGCCACGATCTCCGACGCCGAGGCCGAGTAGGCGTTGGTCAGCACCACCATGGGGATCTTCTTGTACAGCGCCGGCAGGCTCTTGAGCGGGTCATCCTCGATCGACGACAGCCGGTAGTTGTTGAAGGTCGTCTTGTAGACGCGCTTGGCGTCCGGCACCTGGCCGTTGGTCGAGACTACGGTCACGTCGTCGGGCAGGAAGGCCGCGGCCACGCCCACGGCGCCCTGCAGCACGCCGCCGCCGTTGTTGCGCAGGTCGAGGATCACGCCCTTGAGGTTGGGATTCTTCTTGGCCAGATCATCGAGCTTCTTGCCCAGGTCGGCCACGGTCCGTTCCTGGAAGCTGGTCAGGCGCACCCAGGCGAGGCGGTCGTTGTCGATCAGCTTGGCCTTGACCGACTGCACGCGGATCTCGGCACGCGTGATCGAGACCGGGAAGGTGCGTTCGTCGCTCTTGCGGTAGATGGTCAGCGTGACCTTGGTGCCCGGCTCGCCGCGCATGCGCTTGACCGCCTGTTCCAGCGGCAGGCCGCGCACGGGCTTGTCGTCGATGCGGGTGATCAGGTCGCCGGGCTGGATGCCGGCGCGGAAGGCGGGGGTGTCCTCGATCGGGTTGATCACCTTGACCAGCCCTTCTTCCTGCGAGATCTCGATGCCGAGGCCGGCGAAGCGGCCGCGCGTGCCTTCCTGCAGTTCCTTGAAATCCTTCTCGTCCAGGTAGGCCGAATGCGGGTCGAGGCTGGCGACCATGCCCTTGATGGCTTCGGTCAGCAGCTTCTTGTCGTCGACCGGCTCTACGTACTCGCGCTTGATCTGGCCGAAGATGTCCGCCATCAGGCGCAACTGCTCCAGCGGCAGCGGCCCGGACGAATTCTGCGCCGTGGCCGAGAGCTGCAGCGTGGCCAGCACGCCGGCAACGAGTCCGGCAGAAACAAGACTGATGTTCTTGAGCGTCTTACGCATGAGGGCTGCCTGAACGTGTGAGGATTATGCTATGTCGGAGCCGGCCTGGTGCGTCACACCGGCCGGTTTTGTCCGACAGTATAAGAGGGAGCGGAAAAAAAGGTCTGTTCCGCTGCCGGCAACGGCCGGGCGGCACGCGGAGGCGCGCGCCCGGCCCTTGCCTCAGCGTGCCTTGCCCTGGTTGGCCACGGCGGCCAGCGAGGCGGCGAGCGCTTCCTGGTCGCCCAGGTAGTAATGACGCAGCGGGCGCAGCTCGGCGTCCAGCTCGTACACGAGCGGGGTGCCATTGGGGATATTGATGCCAACGATGTCGTCATCCGAGATCTGGTCCAGGTACTTCACCAGCGCGCGAATGCTGTTGCCATGGGCGGCTATCACCACGCGCTTCCCCGATTTGATGTCGGGTGCGATGGATTTGTTCCATAGCGGCAGCACGCGGGCCACCGTATCCTTGAGGCATTCGGTGAGCGGGATCTCGTTGCGCGGCACGCTGGCGTAGCGCGGGTCGTCGTACGCGACGCGCGGATCGTCCTGTTCCAGCGCCGGCGGCGGGGTGTCGTAGCTGCGGCGCCATACCAGAACCTGCTCGTCGCCGAACTTGGCCGCGGTTTCCGCCTTGTTGAGGCCGGACAGCGCGCCATAGTGCCGCTCGTTCAGGCGCCATTCGTTCCGCACCGGGATCCACATCTGGTCCATTTCGTCCTGCACGTGCCACAGCGTGCGGATGGCGCGCTTGAGGACCGAGGTATAGGCTACGTCGAAGGCGAAGCCCGCCTCGCGCAGCAGCTTGCCGCCCAGCTTGGCCTGGGCCACGCCGGTGTCGGTCAGGTCGACGTCGACCCAGCCGGTGAAGCGGTTTTCGAGATTCCAGGTGGATTCGCCGTGGCGAATGAGAACGAGTTTGTACATGCTGCTTCCAAAGCGTGAGAAACCTGTGCGCGCCGTGCCACTTGCGCCTTCATGTGTCAAGTAGGAGACAATGGCGGTCGCGGGCGCTAAACCGTCTATTTTATAATGCCGCCGACTCAACCCACCGGAATGCCAACGTGAATTTCTTCGCCGACTACAACAACCTTGCCTTGATCGCCATTGCCGTGGTGTCGGGCGGCCTGCTGGCCTGGCCCGCCATCTCGCGCGGCACCTCCGGCAAATCCGTCAATCCGGCCAGCGCCACGCAGATGATCAACAAGCGCAATGCGGTGGTCGTGGATATCCGGGAAGCCACCGAATATGCCAAGGGGCACCTGCCGCAGGCCAAGAGTGCGCCACTTGCCGACCTGGCCAACCGCGCCGCCGGCCTTGCAAAGGACAAGTCCGTCCCCATCATCGTCGTGTGCCAGACTGGCCAGCGTTCGGGCAAGGGGCAAGCAGTCCTGAAGGAAGCCGGTTACAGTGAGATCTATTCGCTCGAAGGCGGCCTGGCCGCGTGGCAGCAAGCCGGCTTGCCGGTGGTCAAGTAAAACGCGCGCCGGGCGCAGCAAAGGGCGCGGCAGCGTACCTGACCGGCCACCTGCCGGCCGCCCCGAGCCAAGCCAAAGCCAAGTTTCAAAGGAGAACCGCATGGCCCGCGTTGTGATGTACAGCACGGTAGTTTGTCCGTATTGCCAGATGGCCGAGCGCCTTCTGAAGGCCAAGGGCGTGGATGCGATCGAGAAGATCCTGATCGACCGCGAGCCCGGACGGCGCGAAGAAATGATGAGCCGCACAGGGCGCCGCACGGTGCCGCAGATCTATATCGACGAAACCCACGTGGGCGGTTTCGACGATCTCTCCGCACTCGACCGCCAGGGCGGATTGACGCCGCTGCTGGCGGCCTGAGGCAAATTCCTAGCCGCGACGCGGGTGAATTCGCCACCCGCGTCATGTACCATATGCGTTTTCCAACCGGGTGCCTGCCCGGGTCGCCAGCCTGGGCCATTGCCGCCCGCAGCGCTTGCGGCCTGGGTATCTGGCGTCCAATGCCCATTCCCGGAAGCCTTTCATGAGCGACGAGCAAAACAATCAGCAGGAAGACCAGCCGTTCTTCAATATCCAGCGTGTGTACCTGAAGGACATGTCGCTCGAACAGCCGAATTCGCCCGGCATCTTCCTCGAGACGGAAGCCCCGGCCGTGGAAGTGCAGGTGAACGTGGGCGCCTCGCAACTGCAGGAAGGCATCTTCGAAGTGGTGGTGACGGGTACCGTGACCACCAAGGTGCAGGACAAGGTCGCCTTCCTGGTCGAAGCGCACCAGGCCGGCATCTTCGATATCCGCAACGTGCCGGTGGAGCAGCTCGACCCGCTGCTGGGCATTGCGTGCCCGACCATCCTCTACCCGTATCTGCGCGGCAATATCGCCGACGTGATCACGCGCGCCGGTTTCCAGGCCATCCACCTGTCGGAAATCAATTTCCAGGCACTGTACGAGCAACGCCTGCAGGCTGCGATGCAGGAAGCCGAAGCCGCCCAGGGCGGCAACAGCGGCATCGTGATGCCCGACGGCAGCCAGGCCCGCCACTGATCCACGGATCCTGGCGCGGTATGCAGTAAAGACGGGGCCACGTGCCCCGTTTTGTCATTCCGGCCCGCCCATGTGCGACGCAAGCGGCCGGCGGCCGAGCGTCCAGGCCACCAAACGAGCGAGGCAAACCGTCATGAAAATCACTGTCTTCGGAGCCGGCGCCTGGGGCACCGCGCTGGCCAGCCATGCCGCCGCGGCCCACGAGGTGGTGCTGTGGGGGCGCGATGCCGCCGAGCTGGCGGCGATCGGCGCCGCCGGTGTCAACGCCACCTACCTGCCTGGCGTGGCGCTTTCGGAAAAGCTCGCCTTCGAGGCCGATTTCGAGCGGGCCGCGGCGCACGTCGATGCCGATCCCGATGGCCTCGTGATCGTGGCCACGCCGGTCTCCGGCTTGCGCGAGATGACACGCCGGCTGGCCACGCGCAGCAACGGCGGCCTGCGCATGCTGTGGCTGTGCAAGGGCTTCGAAGCCGGCACCAACGCCCTCCCGCATCAGATGGTGCGGGAGGAGCTGGATGCCGCCGGCCGCCTCGACGAAACCTTGTACGGCGTGCTGACCGGACCGAGCTTTGCCCGGGAGGTGGCGCTCGGACTGCCATGCGCGCTGACTGTCGCGGGCACGTCGCCGGTGCTGTCCGAGCTGGCGCAGCAGGGCTTTCATCATCATGCGATGCGCATCTACGGCAGCGATGACCTGGTCGGCGCCGAGGTGGGTGGGGCGGTGAAGAACGTGCTGGCGATCGCCACCGGCGCCAGCGACGGGCTCGGGCTGGGCCTGAACGCGCGCGCCGCGCTGGTGACGCGCGGCCTGGCCGAGATGACGCGCCTCGGGATGGCGCTGGGCGGACGGGTCGAGACCTTCATGGGCCTGGCCGGCATGGGCGATCTGATCCTGACCGCTACCGGCGACCTCTCGCGCAACCGCAAGGTCGGCCAGCAGCTGGCCGAAGGCAAGACGCTCGCACAGATCCTGGCCGACCTGGGCCATGTGGCCGAAGGCGTGCGCTGCGCCCAGGCGGTGGCGGCGCTGGCCGCGGCACAGGGTGTCGAGATGCCGATCACGCGCGCGGTCTGCGCCGTGCTGTTCGAAGGCCTGCCTGTCGCCGATGCGGTGGCGCGCCTGCTGCAACGCGATGCCCGGGACGAGTGAGCGCACGAGTGAGCGCGCCTCGCGTCTTCCCGTTTTTCGCAATGACCAATGATTCCCGCGGCGCCACGGATGCCGTGCCGCCATCGCTCCGCCCCATGCCCCCAGACTCCATTGCGGCCCGCCGCCGCGTCCTGATCGCCCTTGCCGCCAGCGCTGTGCCCGGCGCATTGCTGGCTTCGCCTGCCGCCGGGCAATCCTGGCCGGTACGCCCGATCCGCATGGTGGTGCCGTTTCCGGCCGGTTCCTCGCCGGACCTGATCGCACGCCTGCTTACCGAGAAGCTGTCGGTGTCGCTCGGCCAGCCCGTGGTGGTGGAAAACCGCCCCGGGGCCGGCGGCAATATCGGCACCGGCCTGGTGGCGCGCGCCGCGCCCGACGGCTACACCCTGCTGCTCACCATCAACGGGCCGCTGGTCACCGCGCCGACGCTGTCGCGCCACCTTGGCTACGATCCCGTGCGCCAGCTCGCGCCGGTATCGCTGGTGGCGACTTCGCCCAATGTGCTGGTGGTGGACGCGCGCCTGCCGGTGCACGACGTGGGCGAGTTCGTGGCGCTGGCCCGCGCGCGGCCCGGTGTGCTGAACTACGGCTCGGTGGGCAACGGCAGCGCCGCGCACCTGGCCATGGAGCAGCTCAAGGCGATGGCGAAGATCGACCTCGCCCATATTCCCTACCCGGGCTTTGCGCAGATCACCACGGCCATGGTCGGTGGCCAGGTGCAGGCCGGCTTCATGGTGCCGGCGATCGCCATGCCGCTGGTCGCCGCCGGCAAGCTGCGCATCATCGCGGTCACTACCAGCGGGCGCACCGGCCTGCTGCCCAACGTGCCCACCGTGGCCGAGTCCGGCTATCCGGGCTTCGAGGCGATTTCCTGGCAGGCCGTGCTGGCGCCGGCCGGCACGCCGGCACCGGTGATCGACCGGCTCTACCGCGAACTGGTGGCCATCATCGGCAGCGAGGACGTGCGCGCCAAGATGCGCGCGCAGTATTTCGTGCCGGCAGGCACGGCGCCGCAATCGCTGCGCCAGACCATGGCGAGCGAGAAGGCGCGCTGGGACAAGGTGATCCGGATCGCCGGCGTCGAGCCGGAATAGGCGGGAGAGCGCTCAGGCGCCGCCGGCGAAGCCGTTTTGCCGCCACGCTTCGAACACCACGACCGCCACGGTATTGGAGAGATTGAGGCTACGGTTGTCGGGCCGCATCGGCAGGCGGATGCGCTGCGCGGCGGGAAACCATTCGCGCCGCTCGGGCGCCAGGCCGCGCGTCTCCGATCCGAACACGAACCAGTCGCCGGGCCGGAAGCCGACCTGCCCGAACGGCGTCGAGCCGTGCGTGGTGAGGGCGAACATGCGGGCCGGATCGGGCTGCTCACTGGCCATCAGTGCGTCCCAGTTTTCATGCACGCGCATGCTGGCGTACTCGTGGTAGTCCAGGCCCGCGCGGCGCATGCGCGCATCCTCGAGCGGAAAGCCAAGCGGCTTGACGAGATGCAGCCGCGCGCCGGTATTGGCGCACAGGCGGATCACATTGCCGGTGTTCGGCGGGATTTCTGGTTCGACCAGGACGACATTGAACATGGTGTCGGGCGGGCCTCGCGGCGCCGCAGCCATAAAACGCTGCGCAGCTTACCCCGGGCAAGGGGCGCATGTCACGCTAGCGCGGGCTAGGGCGTGCGCAGGGCAACGAACAATGTGACGCGCGCCGCGCCATGGGCTTTCAATATGCGCGCCGCTTCGCCCAGGGTGGCGCCGCTGGTCATCACATCGTCGACCAGCCCCACATGCAGGCCCGTGATATCGCTGCCCGGCGCCAGCCCGAAGGCGCCCTGCAAGTTCGCCTGGCGCGCGGACAGGTCCAGCGAAGCCTGGGCCGGCGTATCGCGCAGGCGGGCCAGCAGCGTAGGCGAGGCGCGCGCACCCAGGAGGCGTGCCAGCGGCCTGGCGATTTCCCAGGACTGATTGAATCCGCGCACCGCGAGGCGCTGTGCGGAGAGCGGGACCGGCGCGAGCAAGGCGGGGCGGGCGGTGCTCGCTGGCGGCCTCGCGGCTTGCCAGCGGCGCGCCAGTTCCGTCGCCAGCCAGTCCGCCAGCGGCAGCGCGCCGCCGAACTTGAGGGCCAGCACCAGGCCATCCTGCGGGCTCGCGTAGTCGCCCAGGACGACCGCGGCGTCGAATGCGGGAGGCTCGAGCCGGCAGGGGTTGCAACGCGAGGTGCCGCGCGCGGCGGGGCGGGCGCAGCAAGCGCAACGTGGCACCGGCGCGAGCAGTTCGCCGGCGCAACCGGCGCACACGGCGTCTTCCTGCACTTCGCCGCACAATGCGCACGCCGACGGCAGCATGATTCGCCACAATCGCCGGGCATGGCGGCGCAGCCTGCCTGCCGCGCCGGCGCCGCCGGCAGCCATCGCGGCAGGCGCGTATACTTGCGGTCCGGCCGCCGTGCCCGCTGGCGCGCACGCCGTATTCCGCCCGGGCGCCTGCGTCCGGCCGTGCTCCTCATCCTCCTGCTGCCCCGCTTGCCCGTGTCCCTGCATGACGCCGACTCCCCCGATGCCTATTTGCCGCCTGCGCGGCTGACCCGCCTGGCCTTCGACCGGCGCAGCGCCGGCTTCGGCCAGCTGGATTTCCTGCTGGGCGAGATCAGCCAGCGCATGCAGGAGCGCATGCAGATGATCCGGCTCTCGCCCGTGCGCGCGCTCGATATCGGCTGCGGCCATGGGCGCGGGCTGGCGGCGTTGCGCGCGCAGTATCCGGATGCGCAGATCGCCGGGCTGGATATCTCGGGCGCCATGTTGCGCGAGGCGGCCCAGCGCGACCCCCAGCGCCAGGCCGGCTGGCTGGGACGCATGCTGGGCAAGCGCCCGATCTTCGACCTGGTGCAGGGCGATCTTGCCACATTGCCATTCGCGCCCGCCAGCTTCGACCTGCTCTGGTCCAACCTTGCGCTGCACTGGCATCCAGAGCCGCATAGGGTATTTCCCGAGTGGCATCGTGTCGCACGCAACGACGGCCTGGTGCTGTTCTCGCTGTTCGGGCCCGATACGCTGGCCGAGCTGCGCGACGCCTTTGCGCATGTGGATAGCGGTACGCACTCGCTGCGTTTCGTCGACATGCACGATATCGGCGACATGCTGGTTCATAGCGGATGGTCCACGCCGGTGATGGACATGGAAACCATCACGGTTACCTACGAGTCGCCGCTTACCTTGCTGCGCGAAGTGCAGGCCTTTGGTGGCCTGCGCCTGCCCGCATCGCCAAGCCGGGGCTTGCGCGGACGGCGCTGGCTCGATGCGCTGCTGGCCGCGCTCGAGCGCCATCGCAACGCCGACGGGCTGATCCCGCTCACCTTCGAAATCGTCTACGGCCATGCGTGGAAACTGGCGCCGCGCGGCAAGCAGGACGTCGATGAACTGGGCCACGCGGTGGTGCCGATCGACAAGATCGGGCGCGCGCGGCCGCGTCGCTAGCGTGGCGCAATGGTCCTGCTGGCGTGTCCGCCTACTCCATCGCATGCACCGCACCGATGCACAGAAACGTGTCGCGCGCCAGCCCCGCCGTCAAGGGACGGCCTTGTTCGAGTAGGCGAAGCGCCCTATAATGCGCCAGTTTGTCGCAGTGGTTCCCCTGGCACATGTGCCCCGGAATCGCACTAAGTCAGTGCGGCCCAGGCGATCGTCCCAGGTGTGCATCCTATGCAGAGTGGTTGGCGATGCAAGACTTGGGTATCGCATTCCAGACGGCGCAAGACGGGTCCGGCGGTGGTTCCGGTGGATCCGGCGCGCCGGACAAAGACTGGCTGATGAAGCGGAACTGTTCGCTTTCTCCACGCCAGGTCGGCTGGTTCTACCTCTCAATCGTCTGTGTTTCGCTCGCCATCGCACTGTTCTTCGCGTGGCGAGGGTCGTGGCTCGTGCTGCCTTTTGCCGGGCTGGACCTGCTGGGGCTCGGTATCGCGTTGTTGGTCTACGCGCGGCATGCGGCTGACTACGAACGCGTCAGCCTGGCAGACGGCCTGCTGGTGGTCGAGGCCGTCAGCGCCGGGCAGGTGACGCGGCATGAATTCAACCCGCTCTGGGTGCGGGTCGAACTGGGTGAATCATTACGGGCGCTGGTGCAGTTGCGCTCGGGTAAGTGCGCTGTGCAGGTGGGGTGTTTTCTGGACCCGTACAAGCGGCGAAAGTTCGCGCAGGAGCTCGTTTCTGCCCTGCGCTGTCTCTGAACTGGGGCGGCGACGGTCAGGCGGGCTGACAGATTTGAATCTGTAAATTGGGTAGATAACAAATGAAAATGTGGAAGAAGGCATCCGCAGCGTGTCTAACGGGCGCGTCCCTGCTCGTTAGCCAGGCAGCTCTGGCAGTGGAAGACATGCCGGGCGGTCCAGCCGTGCGCCAGCTCAATCTGACCGAACCCGTTACCAAGATCGCCGAACAGATTCACTGGCTGAACTGGATGATGCTGATCATCTGCACGGTGATCTTCGTCGGCGTGTTCGGGGTGATGTTCTATTCCGTGTTCAAGCACCGCAAGTCCAAGGGTGCGAAGTCTGCCTCCTTCCATGAAAGCATCACCGTCGAGGTGATCTGGACCATCATCCCCTTCCTGATCGTCATCGGCATGGCCCTGCCCGCCACCAAGACGGTCGTGGCGATGAAGGACACCACCAATTCCGACATCACCATCAAGGCCACCGGCTACCAGTGGAAGTGGGGCTATGACTACCTGAAGGGCGAAGGCGAGGGCATTTCCTTCGTCTCCACGCTGACCACGCCGCGCGAGCAGATCAACAACGAGGCACCGAAGTCGAACACCTACCTGATGGAGGTGGACAACGAGATGGTGGTGCCCGTCAACAAGAAGATCCGTGTCGTCACCACCGCCAACGATGTGATCCACGCGTGGATGATCCCGGCTTTCGGCGTGAAGCAGGATGCGATCCCCGGCTTCGTGCGCGATGCCTGGTTCAAGGCCGAGAAGGTCGGCGTGTATCGCGGCCAGTGCGCCGAGCTGTGCGGCAAGGAACACGCGTTCATGCCGATCGTCGTGCGCGTGGTGTCCGACGCCGACTACGCCAAGTGGGTCGAGGGCAAGAAGAAGGAACTCGCCGCCAAGGCCGACGACCCCAACAAGACCTGGACGCTCGAGGAGCTCAAGGCGCGCGGCGAGAAGGTCTACACGGCCAACTGCGCGGTCTGCCACCAGCCGAACGGCAAGGGCGGCGGCGCGTTCCCGGCGCTGGACGGCTCCAAGGTCGTCAACGGCCCGAAGGCTGGCCAGATGCACATCCTGCTCGAAGGCAAGGGTGCCATGCCGGTCTGGAAGCATCTCTCCGATACCGAACTCGCTGCCGTCATGACCTATACCCGCAACAACTGGGGTAACAAGACTGGCGAAGTGATTCAACCGAGCGATTTCGTGAACGCCCGTGCGGGCAAGTTCCCGGAAGGCGGCGGCGCCGCCGGCGGCGATGCCGCTCCCAAGGCGGAAGACAAGCCCGCCGCCAAGCAGGCCAGCGTTGCGGGCGACCGCGCGGCAGGCTGATCAGGATTACAGGAGTTTTTCGCGATGAGTACTGCTACCCCGGACGCGCTTGCGCACCCGCACGATCATGCGCACGACCACGCGCACGATGAGCATCACGATCATCCGCACGGCTGGCGGCGCTGGCTGTTCGCCACCAACCACAAGGACATCGGCACGCTGTACCTGCTGTTCTCCTTCACCATGCTGCTGTCGGGCGGCGTGCTGGCGCTGCTGATCCGCCTCGAGCTGTTCGAGCCGGGCCTGCAGTTCTTCCGCCCCGAACTGTTCAACCAGTTCACCACCATGCACGGCCTGATCATGGTGTTCGGCGCGATCATGCCGGCCTTCGTGGGCTTCGCCAACTGGATGATTCCGCTGCAGATCGGCGCGTCCGACATGGCGTTCGCGCGCATGAACAACTTCAGCTTCTGGCTGATGCCGCCGGCGGCGCTGCTGCTGGTGCTGTCGTTCTTCGCGCCGGGCGGCGCCACCGCCGCCGGCTGGACCCTGTACGCGCCGCTGTCGGTGCAGATGGGCCCGGGCATGGACATGGCCATCTTCGCCATGCACATCATGGGCGCGTCGTCGATCATGGGCTCGATCAACATCATCGTGACGGTGCTCAACATGCGCGCGCCCGGCATGACGCTGATGAAGATGCCGATGTTCTGCTGGACCTGGCTGATCACCGCCTACCTGCTGATCGCCGTGATGCCCGTGCTGGCCGGCGCCATCACCATGGTGCTGACCGACCGCCACTTCGGCACGAGCTTCTTCTCGGCCGCGGGCGGCGGCGATCCGGTGATGTACCAGCATATCTTCTGGTTCTTCGGCCACCCCGAGGTCTACATCATGATCTTGCCGGCGTTCGGGATCGTCTCGCACGTCGTGCCGACCTTCGCCCGCAAGCGCCTGTTCGGCTACAGCTCGATGGTGTACGCCACCGCCTCGATCGCCATCCTGTCGTTCATCGTGTGGGCGCACCACATGTTCACGACCGGCATGCCGGTGACCGGCCAGCTGTTCTTCATGTACGCGACGATGCTGATTGCGGTGCCGACGGCCGTGAAGATCTTCAACTGGATCGCTACCATGTGGCGCGGCTCGATGACCTTCGAGACCCCGATGCTGTTCGCGATCGGCTTCATCTTCGTGTTCACCATCGGTGGCTTCACCGGCCTGATGCCGGCCGTGGCCCCGATCGACATCCAGTTGCAGGACACCTACTTCATCGTGGCCCACTTCCACTACGTGCTGGTGGCGGGCTCGCTGTTCGCGATGTTCTCGGGCTTCTACTACTGGGGTCCGAAGTGGAGCGGTTTCATGTACAACGAAACCCGCGGGCAGATCCACTTCTGGGGTTCGATGATCTTCTTCAACGTGACCTTCTTCCCGATGCACTTCCTGGGCCTGGCCGGCATGCCGCGTCGCTATGCCGACTACCCGACCCAGTTCGCGGATTTCAACGCGATCGCATCGATCGGTGCGCTGGGCTTCGGGCTGATGCAGGTGTATTTCTTCTTCTTCGTCGTGCTGCCGTCGTATCGCGGTGGCCAGAAGGCAGCGGACAAGCCCTGGGATGGCGCCGAAGGCCTGGAGTGGACCGTGCCGTCGCCGGCCCCGTTCCACACCTTTGAAGTGCCGCCGCACGTCAGGTAAGACGCAACCGGGCAAGGAAGGATGGGCATGCCCGTCCTTCCGCGTCCAGCAAGCAGGGTGTCATGCAGGATCCAAACAAAAGTCCATCGCAGCCAGACCGCAAGGCCGCCAACCGCCGTCTCGGTCTGATCCTCTTTTCGATCGTGATGGTTTTCTTTTTGGGTTTCTTCGCCAAGATGATTCTTCTGGGCTGAAGCTGCAGGGTATTGGAATGAGCACGAACCAGCAGTCACAAGACACCACCGACAGGCGCTTCAACCGCGGCATGATGCTGCGGCTGCTGGTGGTGGTGGCGCTGATGTTCTCGTTCGGCTATGCGCTGGTGCCGCTGTACAAGAAGATCTGCGAGATCACCGGCCTCAATGTGGTGACCACGCGCGATCTGTATGGCGGCCAGGTCAAGAACACGCAGGTGGACAAGAGCCGCACCATCACGGTCGAGTTCGATTCCAACGCGCGCGGCCCCTTCGCATTCCGGCCGGTGAAGAACACCATGGAAGTGCATCCGGGCGAGATGGCCACCATCGTCTACGAGGTGGCGAACGGGCAGTCGCGCGACATCTCGGCGCAGGCGATCCCGAGCTACCTGCCCAAGCTGGCCACGCAGTATTTCAAGAAGATCGAGTGCTTCTGCTTCAAGCAGCAGACGCTCAAGGCAAAGGAAGCACGCGAGATGCCGGTGGTGTTCGTGATCGATCCGGACCTGCCGAAAGACGTGAAGAACATTACGCTGTCCTATACCTTCTTCGAGATCGGTTCGCCGGTGGCGCAGGTGCCGCAGGGCGATCTGGAGACCCCGGCCGGGGCAGGCAAGGGCATTTGAGCAGCGGCCGGCATCGCCGGCCGAGGTCGAGGCAGTAGTGGGAGTAGCCGTGGAAGAGATGAAGGACGCGGTCAAGCGCAAGCTGTCCTTTGCGCAGACCCTGCGCGCGGTGTTCTGGTCGTTCATCGGCCTGCGCAAGGGCAGCGAGCATGAGCGCGACATGGCACAGCTCAATCCGGTCCATGTGATCATCGCCGGCCTGATCGGGGTAGCCATCCTGATCGCGGTGCTGATTACCGTCGTGCGCGTCGTGGTAGGGTGAGGCCGCGCAGTCCGGGTACGGCGCAGGGCAGGTAACAGGTAACAGGTACAAGCAGGCAAAAGCATGCCGCCGGCCAGCAGTCGGGGCCGGATGTGCGGATAACGATTACTGAATCAAGACTCTGAGCTGGAGAAAAAAGAATGAGTGCGAATCGCGCCAACGCTCCGTACTACTTCGTACCGGGCCCATCGCGCCATCCGATCACGGCAAGCTTCGGCCTGCTGCTGACGGCCGGCGGGGCTGCCGGCTGGGTAAACGGGCAACCCTGGGGACCGTACGTCTGCGGCCTCGGCCTGCTGTGGTTCCTGTTCGTGCTCAAGAGCTGGTTCGCCGAAGCCATCAGCGAATCCGAGACCGGCAAGTACGGCAAGAACATCGACCTGTCGTTCCGCTGGTCGATGGGCTGGTTCATCTTTTCCGAAGTGATGTTCTTCGCGGCGTTCTTCGGTGCGCTGTTCTATGCCCGGAACATCGCCATGCCATGGCTGGGCGACCTGAACAACAAGATCCTGTGGCCCGACTTCGCCGCGGTGTGGCCCAATGCCGGCCCGGCCGGCGTGGTGGAACGCTTCCAGACCATGGGCCCGTGGCCGATCCCCACGATCAACACGGCACTGCTGCTGATGTCCGGCGTGACGCTGACCTGGGCGCACCACGCGCTGCTGGCCAACAAGCGCAGCCAGCTGATCCAGGGCCTGGTGCTGACCATCCTGCTGGGCGCGGTCTTCATGTGCTTCCAGGTGTTTGAGTACCACCATGCGTACTCGGAGCTGAATCTCAAGCTGACCTCGGGCATCTACGGCTCCACCTTCTTCCTGCTGACCGGCTTCCACGGCTTCCACGTGACCATGGGCGCGATCATGCTGACGGTGGTGCTGGTGCGCGTGCTGAAGGGGCACTTCACCCCCGACCATCACTTCGCCTTCGAAGGCGCCGCCTGGTACTGGCACTTCGTCGACGTGGTGTGGCTGTTCCTCTACATCGTGGTGTACTGGCTGTAAGACACCCGGCTGCGGTGCCCGCCGGCCCGGCCGGCGGCATCGCGGGGAGGCACCCTCCCCGTGCAGAACAACAAAAAACAAGCGCCGCAGGAGTCTAGCCAGCCTGCGGCGCTTGTTTTTTTGGTCTGGTCACCGGTTCGCTTGCCGGAGTCCACGGCTTCACGGCCCCATGCGGATGCCCGTGCTCTGAATCCAGCCCATCCAGTGCGAGAACAGGATGAAGAGGAACAGCGCCACGGAAAAGCCGACCCGGAACATCAGCGAGCGCATCATGTTCGGCGTCCTGCCGCGGTCGCGCATCATGAAGAACAGGGCCGAGGCCAGGCTGCCGATGATGAGGATGAACGCGATGATGATGACAATGCGCATGGAAAGCCCGCGCGCGCGGGATCGGCTGGAGAGGAGCTGCCATTATCGCACCGGCGCGCCGTTCCCGGCACACGGGAGCCGCCGGTGAAGCCGTGGCGCGCCCTGAGTCCGGTCCCGGCCATTGCCGCGCTGGTGGTGATCGCCGTCACCTGCGCGCTGGGCAACTGGCAGCTCAACCGCGCCCATGAGAAACTCGCGCGTGCCGCGCGCCAGCAGGCGCTGGCTGCCGAGCCGCCGCTACAAGTCGGGCAGGCGCTGATCGCGGGCCCGGTGGCCGAGCGGCGTGTGCATGTGCGCGGCCGCTTCGACGCGGCGCACACCGTCTTGCTGGACAACCGGCCGCACGGAAACGGCACCGACAGCCGCGCCGGCTTCATGGTCCTGACGCCGCTGCGCGTGGTGGACGGCGATCCTGCCGCACCGGCGCTCCTGGTCTTGCGAGGCTGGCTGCCGCGCGATGCGCAGGAACGCACGCGTATCGCGCCGTTCCCCACGCCCGAGGCCGAGGTGGAGCTGGACGGTACCGCGCTGGAAACGGTGCCCAGGGTGTTCAGCCTGGGCCGGGACGCGGGCTCGGAAGCCGGGCAGAAGATCCGCCAGAATGTGGATATTGCGGCGTTTGCCAGGGAACTGGGCGTACCCCTGCAGCCCTTCGTGCTGGAGCAGCGTAGCGAAAGCGGCGATGGCCTGGCGCGCGACTGGGCCCCGGCCGATACGGGCGCCGACCGGCATTACGGCTATGCCTTCCAGTGGTTCGGGCTGGCCGCCCTGACGCTGGTGCTGCTGGTGGCGCTGAGCTGGCGGCGCGCGGCGCGCATGGCGGCCTAGATGGCCCGGGCAAGCCGGGCGGTGGCATGCCGGCGAACCACGGCCGGGCGCGGCGGTCAGACGAGCGCAGCCGGCTCCGATGAAAGACGACGAGACAGAGAGACAGACGAAACGTGATGCAACAACAAGATCCCGCGCCGGCGCAGGCCGCGCGCGCTGCTCCGCAAGACCCGCGCATCGATGCGCGCACCCGCCGCGGCCGCATCCAGATGCTGCTGCTGCTGCTGGTGTGCGCGTCGCCGGTGATCGCTTCCTACCTGACCTACTACGTGTTCAGGCCGGCTGGCGGGACCACCAACTACGGCGCACTCATCGAGCCGCAGCGCCCGATGCCCGCGCTGCAGGTCGCCAACGAGCGCGCCGAGTCCGTGCCGCTGGATAGCTTCAAAGGCAAATGGCTGCTGATCAGTGCCGACGGCGCCGCATGTGATGAAGCCTGCGCGCGCAAGCTGTTCACCATCCGCCAGTTGCGCGCGGGCCAGGGCCAGGATCGCGAGCGCATCGTCCCGGTGTGGCTGGTCAGCGACGACGGCCCCATCGATGCACGCCTTTCCTCGGCCTACAACGAGCCGTATGCCGGCGTGCGCTTCTTGCGTGCCCCTCGCGACACGCTGCAGAAATGGCTGCCGCCCGAGCCTGGTGCGCGCATCGAGGACACGCTCTATCTCGTCGACCCGCTCGGCAACCTGATGATGCGTTTCCCGCGGGATCCGGATCCCAAGAAGATGGCTTCCGACCTCAAGAAACTGCTCAAGTACTCCCGCATCGGGTGATCCCGGCGGATGCCGGCTGATGGCCGACGCCAGAACGGCCCAAGATTAACGACCAACGCGCATGCTGCTCCAACTTGCCATCATCGGCGTCCTGATCGCGCTGTTCCCGCTCAGCTACGTGCTGGTCAAGGGAGACCGCAACAAGTACCGCAAGCTGGTGTGGATCACCGCTTTCCTGACGCTGGACCTGATCATGTTCGGCAGCTTCACGCGGCTGACCGATTCCGGCCTGGGCTGCCCGGACTGGCCTGGCTGCTACGGCCACTCCAACCCGCACGCGGCGAGCGAGCCGATCCGCGCGGCCGAGACGGCGATGCCGAGCGGCCCGGTCTCCGTCACCAAGGCCTGGATCGAGATGATCCACCGCTACTTCGCCATGGCCGTGGGGGTGCTGATCATCACGCTGATGGTGCTGGCGTGGGTCAAGCGGCGCGAACTCAGGCAGTCGCCATGGTTCGCCACCGGCGTGCTGTTGCTGGTTTGCGTGCAAGGCGCGTTCGGCGCTTTTACGGTCACGCTCAAACTGCAGCCCATCATCGTCGTCACGCACCTGATGCTCGGCATGAGCCTGCTGGCGGCGCTGATCTGGCTGGGTTCGCGCAACGACCCGCCATTGGGCGTGGCGCGGGATGCCGGCGCGCTGCGCTGGCCGGCAAGGCTCGCGCTGGCCTTGCTGGTGCTGCAGATCTTCCTGGGCGGCTGGGTGAGCACCAATTACGCGGTGCTGGCCTGCACGGACTTCCCGCTATGCAACGGCCAGCTGGTGCCGGAGATGGACTTCCGCCACGGCTTCACGCTCTGGCGCCAACTCGGCATGACCGCCGACGGCGACTACATCCCGCACTCGGCGCTGGTGGCGATCCACTGGGTGCATCGCGGCTTTGCCTTCGTGGTGCTGGCCTACCTGGCCTGGTTCGGCCTGCGGGCGCGCCGCCTGGGCGGGCTGTCGCGCGGCGCGGGGTGGCTGCTGGCCGTGCTGGCGCTGCAACTGGCCACTGGTCTTTCCAACATCGTCTTCGACTGGCCGCTGGTGGCCGCGGTGGCCCACAACGGCGGCGCGGCGGCGCTTCTGATGCTATTGGTTCGCCTCAACTACAATATAGGGCTCGCGGCCCGCTCCGCTGACATTGCTACTGACGTGCCGGCTGCCGTGCGCGCCACATGAAAGAGAAGAACTCCCCCGTGGTTACTGCTACCCACCCCCATCCTGGCGGACGACTCCGCCACCTGGCCCGGCAATACGCCGCGTTGACCAAGCCACGCGTCACGCAGCTGGCTGTCTTCTGCGCCATCATCGGCATGTTCCTGGCCACGCCGGGCATGGTGCCGTGGTCGGTGCTGATCGGCGGCGCGGCCGGGATCTGGTTGCTGGCGGGTGCCGCTTTCGCCATTAACTGCCTGGTCGAGCAGAAAGTGGATGCGCTGATGCGCCGCACCGCGTGGCGGCCGTCGGCGACCGGCGAGATCACCACGATGCAGACCCTGGTGTTCTCGGCCGTGCTGGGCGGGGCAGGGATGTGGGTACTCCATGTCTTCACCAACGACCTGACCATGTGGCTGACGGTGGCGACCTTCGTCGGCTATGCCGTGGTGTACACCATCCTGCTCAAGCCGGCCACGCCGCAGAACATCGTGATCGGCGGGCTGTCCGGCGCGATGCCGCCGGCGCTGGGCTGGGCGGCCGTGGCGGGCAACGTGCCCGCCGAAGCCTGGTTCCTGGTGCTGATCATCTTCACCTGGACCCCGCCGCATTTCTGGGCCCTGGCGCTGTACCGCCGCGCCGACTACGCCAAGTCCGGCCTGCCGATGCTGCCGATCACCCATGGCGAGCGCTTCACCCTGCTGCATATCCTGCTGTACACGCTGATCATGATCGCGGCGACGCTGCTGCCCTTCGTGTACGGCATGAGCGGGTACATCTACCTGGCGGCAGCGCTGGTCCTGGGCGGCGGTTTCCTGGCCTATGCCTGGAAGTTGTTCTGCAACTATTCCGATGCGCTGGCCCAGCGCACGTTCCGCTTCTCGATCCTCTACCTGTCGCTGTTGTTCGCGGCGCTGCTGATCGATCACTATTTCAAGTTCCTGCCGCAGTCCTGAGCGATGCCGGGAGCACCCGCGCGGTTGCGGCATCTTGTCGCGGCCCCGGCGCGGGGCGGTGCCGATCGGCGATACTGCATCTATCTGCCAATGTGACCAGGCCGCCGTCCGCCTCCATCCGGCTTTCCGGGGCGCCCGGGCCGGCCTGTCCGCCAATCAAGCCGCCAATCAAGCGAATCGCATGCCAAGCCGTCTCTTTCCGGGTTCTTCGTCCAGCTTTGCGCTGTTCCGCCGCTTCTGCCTGCTGGCGCTGTGCTCGCTGCTGCTTGCCGCCTGCGGCCAGCAGCGCGCCTCGTTCAAGAATGTCGACATCAGCGGCGGCAGCGAATTCGGCAAGGATTTCGTCCTCACCGACCACAACGGCAAAGTGCGCTCGATTGCCGACTTCAAGGGCAAGGCCGTGGTGATGTTCTTCGGCTATACGCACTGCCCCGATGTCTGTCCCACCACCATGGCCGAGCTGAAGGCGGTGATGGAGCAACTGGGCCCGGATGCCGACCGCGTGCAGGTGCTGTTCGTCACGGTCGATCCCGAGCGCGATACGCAGGCGCTGCTGGCGCAATACGTGCCCGCCTTCGATCCGCGCTTCCTGGGCATGCGCCCGGCCGACGACGCGGCGCTGCAGAAGGTGGCCAAGGATTTCAAGGTGTTCTACGCCAAGGTGCCGGGTACCTCGCCAAACAACTACACGATGGACCACTCTGCCGGCAGCTATGTATTCGATCCGAGTGGCCGGTTGCGTCTGTTCATCCGCCACGGCCAGGGCCCCGAACCGATCGCGCACGACCTGAAGCAGCTGCTTTCCTGAAGCGGCTCCGCCCGCCAGGGGCGGGATCTCCGGACAAAAAAACAGGGCCGGTCGCGAGACCGGCCCTGTTCCATTCTGGCGCGCGGCTTTCGTTCCGCCGCGCTCCCGCGCAACTATCAGGCAAAGGCCTGCAGCGCACCCTTCATCTTCTTCATCGCCGCGGTTTCGATCTGGCGGATGCGCTCGGCGGAGACACCGAACTCGTCAGCCAGCTCGTGCAGCGTTGAGCCGCCGGAGCCGTCGTCGTTGACGTGCAGCCAGCGCGCCTCGATGATGCGGCGGCTGCGGTCGTCCAGCTTGGTCAGCGCTTCTTCCAGGCCTTGCACCTGCATGCGGTCGTGGCGCTGGGCCTCGATCACGCGGGTCGGCTCGTTGTGGTTGTCAGCCAGGTAGGCGATCGGCGCGAACTCCTCCTCGCCGTCGTCGATCTGGCCTTCCAGCGCCAGGTCGCCGCCCGACAGGCGGGTTTCCATCTCCATCACTTCTTCCGGCTTGACGTTCAGCTCGCGCGCGACCGCGTCGACCTGCTCCGGCGTGAAGGTATGGGCACCCTGCTTGTGGCTGCGCAGGTTGAAGAACAGCTTGCGCTGGGCCTTGGTGGTCGCCACCTTGACCATGCGCCAGTTCTTCAGCACATATTCGTGGATCTCGGCCTTGATCCAGTGCATGGCGTACGACACCAGCCGCACGCCCTGGTCCGGGTCGAAGCGCTTCACGGCCTTCATCAGGCCGATATTGCCTTCCTGGATCAGGTCCGCGTGGGGCAGGCCATAGCCGAGGTACTGGCGGGCGATGGACACCACCAGGCGCAAGTGCGACAGCACCATGCGGCGAGCCGCATCGACGGAGTCATGCTCGCGCAGATCGCGTGCAAGCCGCTGCTCTTCCTCGGGGGTGAGCATGGGGATACGATGGACAGCCTGGATATAGCTGTCCAGGTTTCCCAGGTTTCCGGGAAACGTCAGCGCAAATGCCCCGGCGCCCTGAGGCGCCGTAGGCAGGCGGCTGCTGGTTTGGGTTTGGTCGGCAGATAGGACCGCGTTCACTCGATTGCTCCTTTCGCATCCGGCGGGTGGGTTGCCCGCGGCGCTCGCCCTGAAGGGTCCGCGCACTGCATTGCAACACATATTAGCACTCAAGCCGGGAGACTGCTAAGTTGGAGTCCTTATAGGGTTGATAGTTCCAGGTAATTGGCTTCTGTTTTCAAATAGCCTTTTTTCTGGCTTTCTTCCTGCTATGTGGAGCGACCACTATCCGGCAGCCCCCGCAACGCCATCGGACATTGATTAGAGGGGCGCCGCCGGTCCCGGTTCTGTCGCGCAATGAGATGCTGTGTTTCACCAGCGGCTACACTCTTTTCATTCATGCGGCCGTCAGCATCGGCCTAACCGGGGAAAATGCATGTCTGCTATCGAACACTTGCTCAAACCGCACGTACGTGACCTGGGCGACGGTTTTACCGTCAGCCGGGTGCTGCCGGCCGCGGCGGCCCAGACCGTGGGCCCGTTCATCTTCTTCGACCATATGGGGCCGACGGTGCTTCCGGCCGGGCAGGGGATGGATGTGCGCCCGCATCCGCATATCGGGCTGGCGACCGTCACCTACCTGTTCGAAGGGGAAATCCTTCACCACGACAGCCTGGGCAGCAAGCAGGTCATCAAGCCGGGCGACGTGAACTGGATGACGGCCGGCCGCGGCATCGCGCACTCGGAGCGCTCACCGCAGGCAGCCCGCGAGGCCGGTCCGCGCCTGCACGGCATCCAGACCTGGGTGGCGCTGCCCAAGGAGCACGAGACCGTGGAGCCTTCCTTCTTTCACCATCCTGCCGCGACCCTGCCCAAGCTCGAGCGGCCCGGGGTGCGGATGACGGTGATCGCGGGCGATGCGTTTGGGGCCGAGGCGCCCGTGAAGGTCTTCAGCCGCACGCTGTACGTGGCGATCGATCTGGAGCAGGGCGCAAGCCTCGAGATTCCGCCGGAGCATGCGCAACGCGGCATCTACCCGGTAGACGGCGTGGTCGCGCTGGATGGGGAAGTGTTGCCTGAGCGCCACATGGCGCTGCTGGTGCCGGACCAGACGGTCACGCTGACGGCCGAGGCGCCGTCGCGCGTGATGCTGCTCGGCGGCGACCCCACCGACGGGCACCGCTTTATCTTCTGGAATTTCGTTTCCAGCAGCAAAGATGCCATCGAAGCCGCATCCCAGCGATGGGAGGACGACCAGTTCCCGCGCGTGCCCGGCGAGGACGACCGCATCCCGCTGCCACAGCGCAAGCGCTGACGACGCTGACGACGCGGGCGCCGCCAGCCTCGCCTGCCGCCCCGTTCCCCGTTCAGACCGGGCTGGCCCAGGCCACGCGCGTGCCCTGCTGCAGGCAGCTGCGGATGGCCTCGACCTGCGTGGCGATCGGGGCCGGGACCGGCGCCTTGCCATCCAGCACGGAGCGGATCCAGGCCGCAGTCTGCGCGACGTCGTTGCCGGGTGGCAGTTCCGGCACCTCGCTGATCGAGCCCGCGGTGGGGTCGACCAGTGTGCGCTGGTGCCCGTCGTGCAGCCAGTCGATGCGGCCGCCGCGCCGCGCGTCGGCGACCACCTCGCCCTCGGTGCCGCGCGCCAGCAGCACATTGGCAGGCTCGCGCGAGAAGTAATCGGTCAGGGTCTCGCGGTACTCCGGATGCGTGTAGCTGTACAGGCGCAGGGCCTCGGCCGGCGTATGCGCGCCCACCGGCTGCAGCATCTTGACCACCGTGTGCGAGGAGTTGCGCAGGCCGATCTGCATGCGCCGGTCGAGCATGCGGGCCAGCGCCGGCGACAGCACATCGATCGGCAGCACGGCCAGCGGCCCGGGCTGCCCGGCCTTGGCGCAAAGCAGGGTTTCAGCCTCGGCCACCGTGGCGCAGGGCGCAATGCCCAACGCTTCGAACAGCGCGATGCTGGTCACGCGCCCGTTGAACTCCCGGGTGCCGTGGACCAGCACGGGATGGCCTTCGCGCGCCAGTAACATGGCCAGCAAAGGGATCAGGTTGGGTTGCTTGCGCGCGCCGTTGTAGCTGGGGATGGATACCACCACGCGCTCGGGCGGCGCGGCCAGCGGCAGGCAATGCGCGTGCGCGGCGTCCAGCATGCCGGCCAGTTCGTGCGGTGCCTCGCCCTTGATGCGATAGGCCATCAGCACCGCGCCCAGTTCGATATCGGCCACGCGACCGGCCAGCATGGCGTCAAACAGCGCCTGCGCGTCTTCGCGCGGCAGCGCGCGGGCGCCATTGACGCCCCGGCCGATCTCCTTGATGTACTTCGCCGCGGCGAAGGCGGCGGCGGGCTGGGGCGTGGAGGACGTATCGGTCATGGCGGGATGGGACAGTGTTGTTTGAGGTTCATGATAGCGGAGCGGGCCGGCCCTGCCCATGGCGGCGGCCGGCCCCGGTCAGTCACCTCGCCGTTCCGCGCCGGTCAGGCCGCTTCCTTCAGCGCAGGATTGCGCTGCTTGCGGTACAGGAAGTCCAGCACCGCGGTGCGGCAGGCGTGGTAAGTCTTGTCGTCGGCCAGCGCCATGCGTTCGCGCGGACGCGGCAGGTCCACCGGCAGCACTTCGCCGATGGTCGCGGCGGGCCCGTTGGTCATCATGACGATGCGGTCGGCCAGCAGCACGGCTTCGTCCACGTCGTGGGTCACCATCACCACCGTGCTGCGGGTCTTGGCGACGATCTTGATCAGCTCGTCCTGCAGGTGGGCCCGGGTCAGCGCATCCAGCGCGCCGAACGGCTCGTCCATCAGCAGCACCTTGGGCTCCATCGCCAGCGCGCGCGCGATACCCACGCGCTGCTTCATGCCGCCCGAGATTTCCTGCGGGTACTTGCTCTCGGCATGGGTCAGGCCAACCATGGCCAGCGTGTCATGCGTGCGGGCCTTGAGCTGCGCGCGGCTCTCGCTGCCGCCGAACACGCGTTCTACGCCGAGGTAGACGTTGTCGAAGCAGGTCAGCCACGGCAGCAGCGAGTGGTTCTGGAACACCACCGCACGGTCCGGGCCCGGACCGGCGATCTCGCGTTCGGCGCAGATCAGCGCGCCGCTGCTGGGGCGGTCGAGGCCGGCCAGCAGGTTCAGCAGCGTCGATTTGCCGCAGCCCGAGTGGCCGATCAGCGTGACGAACTCGCCGCGGGCGATGGTCAGGTTGACATCGCGCAGGGCGACGAACGGTCCCTTCTTGGTCTTGAAGGTCTGGCCCACGTTTTCGATACGGACGAACTTTTCCATGACGATCTCCCGGATGCCTTAGTTGCCGTAGCTGAATTTCCTGGCCAGGCTCAGCAGCGCGTATTCCAGCAGCAGCCCCACCACGCCGATGATGAAGATGGCGATCACGATGTGCTCGACCTTCAGGTTGTTCCACTCGTCCCACAGCCAGAAGCCGATGCCGGTGCCGCCCGTGAGCATCTCCGCGGCCACGATCACCAGCCAGGCGGTGCCGATGGACAGCCGCACGCCGGTCAGCATATAGGGCAGCACCGCCGGCAGCAGCACCCGCGTGAACACCTTCCACTCGGACAGGTCGAGCACGCGCGCCACGTTCAGGTAGTCCTGCGGCACGCGCGTCACGCCCACCGCGGTGTTGATCACCATCGGCCAGATCGAGCAGATGAAGATGGCCCAGATCGCCGCC
The DNA here is from genome assembly GCF_056396525.1 of Cupriavidus sp. 05T41. Taxonomy (NCBI): domain Bacteria; kingdom Pseudomonadati; phylum Pseudomonadota; class Betaproteobacteria; order Burkholderiales; family Burkholderiaceae; genus Cupriavidus; species Cupriavidus sp. 05T41. The sequence continues at coordinate 156,606 of NZ_JBFTLQ010000010.1, read as the reverse complement.
GGGTTGGCGGCCTTGAACAGCAGCAGCCCGATCGGCAGCCACGCCAGCGGCGAGACCGGCCGCAGCAGGCTGATGATCGGCGCCATCATGGCGTTGAGAAAGGCAAAGCGGCCCAGCGCGAAGCCAGCCGGAATGCCGATCAGCGCGGCCAGCCCGAAGCCCGCCGCGACGCGCGCCAGCGACGCCAGCACATTCCAGCCGATGCCCTGGTCGTTGGGGCCGTTGCGGTAGAACGGGTCGGAAAACAGCGGCACGGCGGCGTGCCAGGTGGCGGCCGGGGTGGGCAGCGCAGGGCTCATCGTGGCCACGCCGTGCCAGAACAACAGGAACAGCGCAAAGCCGGCGACGGGCGGCATCGCCTTGAGCACGACGGCGCTGACGGCCTCGCGCCGCGCGGCGCGGCGCGCATCGGCCTGAGCCTCGAGCGCGCGGCGTTCGGCGCGCTCGTGCGCTTGCTGGTCGCCGAGCACGGCGAGTCCGGCGGTGCCGCCGGCGTCGGTGGAGGAGACTTGGTTGCCGGCATGTTCGGCCGGTCGAGCTAGTGCATTCACATCAGGCTCCTTCAGGCGCCGGCGCGTCGCCACGCCGGCATTCGGGCTGCAATCGAACCGGCTCAGGCTTTGATCTTGAATCCGTCGGCGTACGCCTTGGGGTCCTTGGTGGCATCCCATGTCACGCCGTCGATCAGGCGCGCCGTGCGGAAATCGCTCTTGGGCACCGGCACCTGCGCGGCTTCGGCCGCCTGCTTGTAGACATCGATGCGGTTGACCTTCTTCGCCACCGCCAGGTAGTCGGGGTGGTCCTTGAGCAGGCCCCAGCGCTTGTGCTGCGTGAGGAACCACATGCCGTCGGAGAGGAAGGGAAAGTTGGCGCTGCCGTCCTGGTAGAACTTCATCGAGTCCGGGTCGTCCCAGGTCTTGCCCAGGCCGTTGCTGTAGCGGCCAAGCATGCGGTCCAGGATGATGTCCATGTCGGTGTTGACATAAGACTTGGCGGCAATGGTTTCGGCGGTCTTGCGGCGGTTGGAGGCCGACGCGTCGATGTACTTCGAGGCTTCGAGCACGGCGGCCACCATGGCGCGCGCGGTGTTGGGGTACTTCTGCACGAACTCGGCCGTGGTGCCCAGGGTCTTCTCCGGGTGATCCTTCCAGATGGCCTGCGTGGTTTCCGCGGTGAAGCCGATCTTGTCGGCAATGGCGCGCGCGCCCCAGGGTTCGCCGACGCAGAAGCCATCCATATTGCCCACGCGCATATTGGCCACCATCTGCGGCGGCGGCACGGTGATGGCCTTGGCGTCCTGCATCGGGTTGATGCCGTTGGCGGCCAGCCAGTAGTACAGCCACATCGCGTGGGTGCCGGTGGGGAAGGTCTGGGCAAAGGTGTAGTCGCGCTTTTCCTTCGTCATCAGCGCCTTCAGGCTGGCGCCGTCCTTGACGCCTTTTTCCGCCAGCTTGGAGGACAGCGTGATGGCCTGGCCGTTGTGGTTGAGGTTCATCAGCACGGCCATGTCCTTCTTGGGCCCGCCGATGCCCAGCTGCACGCCGTAGATCAGGCCGTACAGCACGTGCGCGGCGTCGAGCTCGCCGTTGACCAGCTTGTCGCGCACGCCGGCCCAGGAAGCCTCCTTGGTGGGCGTGATCTTGATGCCGTATTTCTTGTCGAAGCCGAGCGTGCCGGCCATGACCACGGAAGCGCAGTCCGTCAGCGGGATAAAGCCGATCCGCACCTCGGGCTTCTCCGGCGCATCGGAGCCCGCCGCCCAGGCGCCGGCGCGCACCAGCGGGTCGACCAGGGTGATCACGCTGGCGCCGGCGATGGTGGCCAGCGCGCGGCGGCGGCCGCTGCTGGCGGGCACCGCGTCGGCGGCGGCCGTGCTGGCATCGTTGGCGACCGCGGCGTGCAGCGGCTTGGCAAGCTTCAGGCGAGAGGGCATTCCACGGCTCCAAATGAAAAGCGTCCTGAACCGCGCCGCTTTCGCCAGAATGCGGGGCAGGTCAGGACGCCGTTGTCCCGTGATGCGGCGCAGCCTTCGTTGGCGGCGCACATCGGATAGTGATCGGCCTTCGTTGGCCGTCATGGTATCTACGCAAGCGGCGTGCCATGCGTTCATTCGCCGGCGAGGGGCAGGTGCGGCAAAAGGCGGGCATCGGGCGCACGGCGACCGGGAAAAGGGAGGGAGGAATGCGGCGGGCCTGAGCGCACTCGGTGCGCGGCGTGCGCCGGCGCGGCGCCATGTTTGTGCAATGCACCAAGCCCGTGCGGGCCGGTTGCCGGCGCCGTGGGCTCAACTCATCACATCGATCACGCGCCGCGCGGCCTCGACCAGCTTGATGCCGCGCTCCATCGCCATGCTGCGCAGGCGCTTGTAGGCCTCTTCCTCGCTCATGCCGCGCTCCTTCATCAGCAAGCCCTTGGCACGCTCGACTTCCTTGCGCTCGGCCAGCTGCAGGCGCGTGGCATCCAGCTCGGCGCGCAGTTGCTGGTCCAGCTCGAAGCGCGCATAGGCCACATCCAGCACGGTCTTGACGCGCTCGGCGCGCAGGCCGTCGACGATGTAGGCGGTAATGCCCGCCGTGAGCGCCGCCTTGATGCGCTGGGCGTCGTCGTTGTCCGTGAACAGCACGATCGGCCGTGGCGCGTGCTGCGTCGAGACGCACACATGCTCCACGGTGTCGCGCGCAGCCGATTCGGAGGCGATGATGATGAGATCAGGCTGCCGTGCAGCGATGGCGTCGGGCAGGCGCATGTCCGCGTCCGCCGTCTCGATGTCGGTGAAACCCGCCGATACCAGGCCGGCCTGGATGGTCTCGACATTGAGCGGGTCCGCGTCGTGCGGATCGCGCACGAGCAAGATGCGCAGGCTGCGCGAACCCGCCGCGGGTGGCGTCGCGGGACGGGGCGGGCTGGGAGGGGCGGGAGGGCGTCGGGTCATGTTTCCATTGGCGTCGGGACTTGCCATGCAAGATCCGCGCCGACTACGTCTTTATTGTATTGCGGGGTTTCCCGCATTCAATGTCCGCCGGCGTACAAGCCCGAAGGGGGCGGTGTATGCTATTGCCCTGCTGCGCGGCAGGGCGTCTGCCGGCAACGCGCGGCCTGACAAACACAGTACAAAGTCTGGAGAGTTGGATGACCGAATTCGTATTCGCCCCGCCCGCGCCCACCGGCGTGCCCGTGCGCGGCGGCAGCGCGCAGTTCCCGGTGCGCCGGGTCTACTGCGTGGGCCGCAACTATGCCGCCCACGCCCGTGAAATGGGTTCGGACCCCGACCGTGAACCGCCGTTCTTCTTCTGCAAGCCCGCCGACGCGGTGAGCTATGTGGCCGACGGCACCGAAGGCAGCTTCCCGTACCCGCAGGGCACCAGCAACTGCCACTACGAGATCGAACTGGTGGTCGCCATCGGCAAGGGCGGCAAGGACATTGCCGAGGCCCACGCCGCCAGCCACGTGTTCGGCTACGCCATCGGCCTGGACATGACGCGCCGCGACCTGCAGAACGAATCGAAAAAGACCGGCCGCCCCTGGGAAACCGGCAAGGCTTTCGACAAGTCTGCACCGATCGGTCCGATCGTGCCGGTGTCCGCCATCGGCCATCCGGAAAAGGGCGCTGTCACGCTGGCCGTCAACGGCGCCGAAAAGCAGCGCGGCGACCTCTCCGACCTGATCTGGTCGGTGCCGGAAATGGTGTCCTATCTTTCGCGCCTGTTCGAGCTGCATCCCGGCGACCTGATCTACAGCGGCACGCCCGAAGGCGTGGGCGCGGTGGTGAAGGGCGACGTCATGCAGGGCAAGATCGAAGGCCTGGGCGAGCTCATCGTCAAGGTGGTCTAGCCCATGCTGAAGCTCTACAGCTACTTCCGTAGCTCGGCTTCGTACCGGGTGCGCATCGCGCTGAACCTGAAGGGTTTGCCGTACGACTACGTGCCCGTACATCTGCTGCGCGAGGGTGGCCAGCAGCTCCAGCCCGCCTACCGCACGCTCAATCCCGATGCGCTGGTGCCGACCCTGCTCGACGACGATCAGGTCGTGATGCAGTCGATCGCGATGGTGGAGTACCTCGACGAAACGCATCCCGAGCCGCCGCTGCTGCCCGGCAGCGCGCTCGACCGCGCCTATATCCGCGCGGTGGCGTTCGAGGTTGCCTGCGAGATCCATCCGCTCAACAACCTGCGCGTGCTGAAGTACCTCAAGCACACGCTGGGCGTGGCGGAAGAGGCCAAGGACGCGTGGTACCGCCACTGGGTCGAGCTGGGTTTCGAGGCGGTCAACACCAACCTGGCGCGTTCCGGCAAGGCAGGCCGCTTCTGCTTTGGCGACACGCCGACGCTGGCCGATGTCTGCCTGGTGCCGCAGGTCTTCAACGCGCAGCGCTTCAATATCGACGTGAGCCGCTATCCGGCGATCGCCAAGGCGTTCGATGCGTGCATGGCGCTGCCGGCTTTCCAGCAGGCCGAGCCGAAGGCGCAGCCGGACGCGGAGTAGCGCGCCGGCAGTTCAGGCGGCCGTATGAAAAAGCCCCGCAAGCGATTGCGGGGCTTTTTTTCCGCCGGCGCGGGTGTTCAGCCCAGCAGGGCTTCCGCGAACTCGTCGGCCCTGAACGGCTGCAGGTCCTCGACCTTCTCGCCCACGCCGATGAAGTAGACCGGCACCGGGCGCTGCCGCGCGATCGCGGCGAGGATGCCGCCCTTGGCGGTGCCGTCGAGCTTGGTCACGATCAGCCCGGTGAGATTCAGCGCGTCGTCGAACGCCTTGACCTGCGCCAGTGCGTTCTGCCCGGTGTTGGCGTCGATCACCAGCAGCGATTCGTGGGGCGCGCTCGGCATGGCCTTGGCGATCACGCGCTTGACCTTCTTGAGCTCCTCCATCAGGTGCAGCTGCGTCGGCAGGCGTCCGGCGGTATCGGCCATCACGATATCGATCCCGCGCGCGCGCGCCGCGTTGACCGCGTCGAAGATCACGGCGGCCGGGTCGCCGCTCTCCTGCGAGACGACCGTCACGTTGTTGCGTTCTCCCCAGATCGTCAGCTGTTCGCGCGCGGCGGCGCGGAAGGTGTCGCCCGCGGCCAGCAGCACGGACTGCCCGTAGCTCTGGAAATGCTTGCAGAGCTTGCCGATGCTGGTGGTCTTGCCGGCGCCGTTGACGCCCGCGATCATCATCACCATTGGCTGTTCGCGCCCCAGCTCCATGGTCTTCTCGAGCGGGCGCAGCAGGTTGGTGAGCAGCTCGCGCAGCGCAGTCTTGACGCCTTCGGAGGTCTCGATACGCTCGCTCTTGACGCGCCGGCGCAGCTCGCCCAGCAGGTATTCGGTGGCCTCAACTCCCGCGTCAGCCATCAGCAGCGCGGTTTCCAGCTCCTCGAACAGGGCTTCGTCGACCTTCACGCCGACGAACAGCGTGCCCAGGTTGCGGCTGGTCTTGGACAGCCCCGTGCGCAGGCGCTGTACCCAGCCACGCCTGGCCTCCTGGCTGGCGGCCGGAGGCGGTGTCAGGACCATTTCCTCGCCAGCGGGGGGCTCGGGCAGCCTTGCCGCCGGCATGGGAACGGGCGCCGGGGGGGGAGCCGCCACGGGTAGCGCAGGGGCCACCGGAGCCGCCACCGGGGCTGCATTCGGGGTCGGCGCGGGCGCCGTTACCGGGGCCGGTGCGGCCGCGGGCGCGGGGCTTGGCGCCTCGACTGGCGCACCGGCCGGCTCGGCCTTGCGCTTCTTCCAGAAACTAAACATTGGGAAAGGGGTCAATACCCCGGTAGAATCAATCGCCAAAATTCTAGCAGACGGGGTCGCATGAACCATTGTGCTGTCAGCTCCAGGCCGGGCACCGCCCGTGCCGCATCGCCGGCCGCCGGTGCCGGCGCCAGCCGCGCCGGCGCTTTTGCCCGGCGCCTCCTTCCCGTCCTGCTGATCAGCACCCTGCCCTGGTTTGGCGCGGCCTACGCGCAGACCGGCGTGGTGGCGCCGCCCCTGCCGACCGGCCAGGCCACCGCCTCGCAGAGCGCGGCAGCCGATGCGGCCACCACCGAATTCACGCTGTCCAACGGCATGCGGGTGATCGTCAAGGAAGACCATCGCGCGCCCACCGTGGCCCACCAGATCTGGTATCGCACCGGTGGCATGGACGAGGTCAGCGGCACCACCGGCGTGGCGCACATGCTCGAACACATGATGTTCAAGGGCACGCCCAAGGTCGGCCCAGGCGAATTCTCCAAGCAGATCGCCGCGCTGGGCGGGCGCGAGAACGCCATGACCAACCGCGACTTCACGCTCTACTACCAGCAGATCAGCAAGCAGTACCTGCCGCGCATGATGGAGCTGGAGGCCGACCGCATGGCCAACCTCATCATCAAGAAGGATGAGTTCGAGCGCGAGATGAAGGTGGTGATGGAAGAGCGCCGCCTGCGCACCGATGACTCCGCGCGCGGCACCGTCTACGAGCAGCTGCTGGCCACGGTATTTACAGCGGCGCCTTATCGCCACCCGGTGATCGGCTGGATGGACGACCTCGTCAACATGCGCGTGGAAGACGTGCAGGCCTGGTACCGCGACTGGTACGTGCCCAACAACGCGCTGCTGATCGTCACCGGCGATGTCACCGCGGCCGAAGTCAGGAAACTGGCCGAGCGCACCTATGGCAAGCTCAAGCCGCGCGCGCTGCCGCTGCGCAAGACGCAGCTCGAACCGCTGCAGAAGGGCGTCAAGCGGGTCTGGGTCAAGGCGCCGGCCGAGAACCCCTACGTGGTGATGGCGTACAAGGTGCCGCGCCTGCACGATGTCGACAAGGATGTCGATCCCTACGCGCTGGAAGTCCTGTCGGCCGTGCTCAACGGCTACGACAATGCGCGCCTGACGCGCGACCTGGTGCGCGAGCGGCGCCTGGCCGACGACGTCAATGTCGGCTACGACAGCGTCAACCGCGCCGAATCCATCATCGTGCTCGACGGCACCCCGGCCGCCGGACATACCACCGAGGAGATCGAGCGCGCGCTGCGCGACGAAATCGCCCGCATCGCGCGCGAGGGCGTCTCGCCCGAGGAGCTCAAGCGCGTCAAGGCGCAGGTGGTGGCCGCGCAGATCTACAAGCGCGACTCCGTGTTCGGGCAAGGCATGGAGATCGGCGTGTCGGAGATCTCGGGCATTTCCTGGCGCAAGCTCGACCGCATGCTGGAGCGCATCAAGGAGGTAACGCCGGCCCAGGTGCAGGCGGTGGCAGCAAAGTATTTCAGCGACGACAACCTGACTGTGGCGACGCTGCTGCCCCAGCCGATCGATCCCAACAAGAAGCAGGCACCGGTCGACGCCGGTGCGCTGCGCTGAGTTTCCAAGAGGACCGAAGATGCCTCTCTTTGCCCCGACGATTCCGTCGCCGCGCCTGCTGCGCCGCCTTGCGGGCGTGGCTTGCGGCGCGCTGGTCATGCTTGCCTCGCAGGCCGCGCTGGCGGCCATCCCGATCGAGCAGTGGACCACATCCACCGGCGCGCGCGTCTACTTCGTGCGCAGCCCGTCCATACCCATGCTGGACGTCAACATGGATTTCGACGCTGGCAGCCGCTATGACCCGCCCGGCAAGGCGGGCCTGGCCACGCTCACTTCGGCCCTGCTCGACAAGGGCGCGGCGGCGCAGGACGGCCAGCCTGCCCGCAACGAGGCGCAGGTGGCAGACGCCTTCGCCGATACCGGCGCCGATTTCGGCGGCGCCGCCAGCGGCGACCGCGGCGGCATCGGCCTGCGCACGCTCACCAGCGAGCCGGAGCTGAGCCAGTCGCTGGCGCTCGCCGCGCAGCTGATCAAGGCGCCGGCCTATCCGGATGCCGTGGTCGCGCGCGAGAAGCAGCGCCTGATCACCGCCATCCGCGAAGCCGACACCAAGCCAGGCGTGATTGCCGACAAGATGGTGTCGCGCGCGATATACCCGGCGCACCCCTATGGCGTTGCGGCCACGGTGGCCTCGGTGGAGTCCATCACGCGGGCCGATCTCGAGCGTTTCTGGCGCGACAATTTCGCCGCGTCGCGCGCCGTCGTGACGCTGATCGGCGCGATCGATCGCAAGCAGGCCGAGACCATCGCCGAGCAGCTCACGCGTGGCCTGCCCGCCGGCGCCACGCCGCCGGCCATGCCGCCGGTACAGCTCAAGATCGCGGCCAGCGAGCAGCGTGTGCCTCATCCGGCGCAGCAAGCCACGGTGGCGATCGGCCAGCCCGCCATCGCCCGCGGCGACCCGGACTATTTCCCGCTGCTGGTGGGCAACTACGTGCTCGGCGGCGGCGGCTTCAGCTCGCGCCTGACCGACGAGGTGCGCGAGAAGCGCGGCCTGACCTATGGCGTGGACAGCTACTTTGCCCCGGCCAAGCAGGCCGGCCCCTTCGGCATCGGCCTGCAGACCAAGAAGGAGCAGACCAACGAAGCGCTGGCGCTGGTGCGCAAGGTGCTCGCGCAATACGTCGCGGAAGGTCCGACCGACGCCGAGCTCAAGGCCGCCAGGGACAATCTCGTCAACGGCTTTCCGCTGCGTATCGACAGCAACCGCAAGCTGCTGACCAATGTGGCCAATATCGGCTGGTACGGCTTGCCGCTGGACTACCTGGACACCTGGACCGCGCAGATCGGCAAGGTGACGCGCAGCCAGGTGAAGGACGCTTTCCAGCGCCATGTGCATCCGGATGCCATGGCGACCGTGATCGTGGGCGGGCCGGAGTGAGGCTTGCTCCGAGATGCGGCGCGCGGTCGGCGTCCGCAGGCTCTACAATCACGGCATGAATTCGCGTACCCGATCTCCTTCGCCCGCCGCCGGCGGGCCATCCTCAGCTCCTGCGGCGCGGCGCTCGCCCACCCAGGTCCGCATCATCGGCGGCAGGTGGAAGCGCACGCCGCTGCCTGTGCTCGACGCCGAAGGCCTGCGTCCCACCCCCGACCGCGTGCGCGAGACCCTGTTCAACTGGCTCGGCCAGGACATGTCCGGGATGGCCTGTCTCGACCTGTTTGCCGGCTCCGGCGCACTCGGCTTCGAAGCCGCTTCGCGCGGGGCGATGCAGGTCACCATGGTGGAATCCAATCCGCGTGTGGCGAAACAGTTGCGAGACAACCAGTACAGGCTGGATGCCCAGCAGATCCGCATCGTGCAGGGTGATGCTTTCGCAACAGCGGCGCAGATGCCGGCCTCGAGCTTCGATGTGGTCTTCCTGGATCCTCCCTTCGCGCAAGACTGGCTCGGCCCGGCGCTGGAGCATGCGGCCAGGCTGTCGCGCCCGGGTGGCGCGGTCTACGTGGAAACGGACCGGGCCCTGATCGGACCCGACGCGCCAGTGCCGGCCGCGCTGGAGATCGTGCGGCATGCCCGCGCCGGCGCCGTGCACTTCCATTTGCTGCAGCACAAGACGAACTGATCCGCGCGGGCCGGCGCGGCGTGACCGGCCATCGCACGCTAGATGCGGCACCGCCGCGAAACCATCATCCGGCGGCTTCCAAGTGCCGCGTTTAGGGTTACACTACGCCGCTGTCGCCAACGCTCGTCACGCAGCCTTGGTTCCAGCCCTCACCATAGCGGGCGGGGCCAAGCGGTCCATCCAGGACCGGCAACGGGCAGAACAAGGAGGAAGCATGGTCGTCGCGGTCTACCCCGGCACTTTCGATCCAATGACCCGGGGCCACGAGGATCTGGTGCGCAGAGCGTCCAATATCTTCGATGAGCTCGTGGTCGGCGTGGCGCAGAGCCCCAACAAGCGCCCATTCTTTGCACTGGAAGAACGCATCGGAATCGCCCGTGAAGTACTGGGCCACTATCCCAACGTGCGCGTGGAAGGCTTCTCCGGCCTGCTCAAGGATTTCGTCCGCAAGAACAACGCACGGGTGATCGTGCGGGGCCTGCGCGCGGTCTCCGACTTCGAGTACGAGTTCCAGATGGCGGGCATGAACCGCTACCTGTTGCCCGATGTGGAGACCATGTTCCTGACACCGTCGGACCAGTACCAGTTCATCTCCGGCACCTTCGTGCGCGAGATCGCGGTGCTGGGCGGCGACGTCAGCAAGTTCGTGTTTCCTTCGGTGGAGCGCTGGCTTCAGGAGAAGATCGGCAAAGCGGAATAGAATAGAAGCTTGCGACATGCGAACCGCGGCCAGTCGGGCGCGGCACATGTCCAGGTCAAGGAAATTGTATGGCACTGATGATCACCGACGACTGCATCAATTGCGACGTTTGTGAGCCGGAGTGCCCGAACGAAGCCATTTCGATGGGGCCCGAGATCTATGAGATCGACCCCGGCAAATGTACGGAATGCGTCGGACACTTCGATGAACCGCAATGCCAGCAGGTTTGCCCCGTGGCTTGCATCCCGCACGATCCGGCACGGATCGAATCGCGGGATACGCTGATGGAGCGTTACCGCCTGCTGACGGCGGCCAAGCGGGTCGCCTGAGGCGGCTTGCCAGGCTGGCAGCAAAAAACCCCGGCACCGGAAGGTGGCGGGGTTTTTTTTGTCTGGCAGCCGGCTGCGGTGCGTCCGACGCCTAGCGTCCCGTGTGCAGCTCGAGCATGGCGCGCTCGCTCTCGCCCCTGGCCAGCAGCGACAGCGGTGCGATGCAGCGGTCGATGGCTTCGTCGATGGCTTGCTGCTCCTCGCGACGCGGTGGCTTGAGCACATAGTTGACCACGTCCTCGCGGCTGCCGGCGCCGCCGGGGGCATTGCGCGGATGCCCCACGCCGAGGCGCAGCCGCCAGTAGTCCTGCGTGGTCAGGTGCGCGGCGATGTCCTTCAGGCCGTTGTGGCCGCCGGCGCCGCCGCCGCGCTTGAGCTTGACGGTGCCGGGCGGCATGTCCATCTCGTCATGGGCCACCAGGATCTCGTCCGGCAGGATCTTGTAGAAGCGCGCCAGCGACACCACCGCCAGCCCGGAGCGGTTCATGAAGGTGGACGGCTTGAGCAGCCAGATCTCCTGGTCCCACAGGCGCGCGCGCGCCGCCAGGCCGTGGAAGCGGCCTTCCACGCGCAGCGTGACGCCGCCCATGCGGGCCAGCTGGTCGACCAGCCAGAAGCCGGCATTGTGGCGGGTGGCTTCGTATTCCGCCCCGGGATTGCCGAGGCCGACGATGAGTTTGATCATGCGTTGCACTACTTGGGTGAGGGCGGCCAGAGGCCAAGCATACGCGAAACCGCTCGCAAACCGGCGAGCGAAAAAAAGCCGCCGGACACGCCGGCGGCTTCTTCTTGCGGTCGCTGCCACGCAGCCAGCAGGCTGCGTTCAGGCAACTCAGGCAGCAGGCGTTTCGCCGCCTTCCTTGGCTTCCGACACGCCGCCGGCCGGCAGCGAGATGCTGGCGATGGCGGGGTTTTCGTCGCCGTGGGTGATGGCGCTCACACCCTTCGGCAGCTTCACGTCCGACAGGTGCAGGGTCTGGCCCAGTTCTGCGTTGGCCAGGTCCACTTCGATGAACTCGGGCAGGTCGGCCGGCAGGCACGACACTTCCAGTTCGTTCAGGATGTGGTTGACGATGCCATGGCCCAGCTTCACGCCGGGGGCGTTTTCCTGGTTCATGAAGTGCAGGGGCACCTTGACGTGGATCTTGTCAGCTGCCGACACGCGCTGGAAGTCGACGTGCAGGACCAGCGGCTTGAACGGGTGCATCTGGAACGCACGCAGCAGGGCCTTCTCAGCCTTGCCTTCCACTTCCAGGTCGAGGATCGACGAGTGGAACGCTTCCTTCTTCAGGGCGTGGAACAGTGCATTGTGATCCAGTTCGATCATCTTGGGTTCGGCGGCGCCGCCGTAGATGATGCCCGGGGTCTTGCCGGCATTGCGCAGGCGGCGGCTCGCACCCGTTCCCTGTACGCTACGCTCGAAAGCTACTACTTTCATGATGACTCCAAATGTAAGAGGGCTGTCCGCGACCAGACAGCCCGATGAAGCGGCATGCAAAGGCTGATTCGCCCTAGCCTACCGCAGTAAAGCCTTGGATTCTATCAAGAATCCGCAAACAGCGACATGATCGAGTCGCCCTTCACGATCCGCGTGAAGGTCTCGGCCAGCAGCGAAGCGGTCGAGAGCTGGCGGATCTTGCCGGACTGGATGGCGTCGTCGCGCAGGGGAATGGTGTCGCACACCACCACTTCGTCCAGCTCGGAGTCCGCGATGCGGGCAGCCGCGCCACCCGACAGCACCGGGTGGGTGCAATACGCGAAGACCTTCAGCGCGCCGCGCTCCTTGAGCACCTGGGCCGCCTTGCACAGCGTGCCACCGGTGTCGATCATGTCGTCCATGATCACGCAATTGCGGCCGTCGACTTCACCGATGATGTTCATCACCTCGGCCACATTGGCCTTGGGGCGACGCTTGTCGATGATGGCCAGGTCGCAGTTCAGCTGCTTGGCCAGCGCACGGGCGCGCACCACGCCGCCGACGTCCGGCGAGACCACCAGCAGATCGCCGTAGTTCTTCTCGCGCAGGTCGCCCAGCAGGACCGGGGAAGCGTAGATGTTGTCGACGGGAATATCGAAGAAGCCCTGGATCTGGTCGGCGTGGAGGTCCATGGTCAGGACGCGCTCGACACCGGCGACTTCCAGCATGTTGGCCACTACCTTGGCCGAGATCGCGACGCGCGCCGAACGCGGGCGGCGGTCCTGGCGGGCATAGCCGAAGTACGGCATGGCCGCGGTGATGCTGCGTGCCGAGGCGCGCTTGAGCGCATCGACCATCACCATCAGTTCCATCAGGTTATCGTTGGTCGGCGCGCAGGTGGACTGCAGCACGATGACGTGCTTGCCGCGAACGTTTTCCTGGATTTCAACTTGGACTTCGCCGTCGGAGAACCGGCCGACCTGGGCTTTCCCGAGCGGGATGCCGAGGTGCTGCACGACAGCCTCCGCGAGTTTGGGGTTGGCGTTGCCGGTAAAAACCATCAAGCCTTCGCTGCTCATTCGGTGCACCTGTCTTGCTGCTGGAGGGGGGAAAGATTGCTGCCGGCTAGTGCCGGCAGCTTTTTCGTGCAGGTCCGTTAGGACACTATAGGAATGTAATGGCAGGGGAAGAAGGATTCGAACCTTCGAATGCCGGAATCAAAATCCGGTGCCTTGACCAACTTGGCGACTCCCCTACACAACCGGGTCCGTCCATCGTCACATACAGCCAGCGTGACGCCGAACGAAAAACTTTCTAAGCGAGTGCTGCGAGCGGGTGGCGCGATAAACTCCGCGCACACTTGCCATCCCATCCGGGAGGCAACCGGTCTAGTACCTGCTGCGCTGTCTGCTCGTCATCAAACCGTGCAAACACGCAGGCTCCGGAACCGGTCATCCTTGCATGGGGACTGAATTGTCTCAGCCATTCAAGGGCTCGGGCAACTTCGCCGAACTTCGCTGTTGCTATCGTTTCCAGATCGTTGCGACCGAAAGCGAATTTGTTTGTGCAAGCAGCGAAGACCGCAATTATGGAGAGGGGCGTATCCCTTGTCAACAGTTTGTCCGAAAAAATTTCTGGAGTAGGGACGTGCTGGCGCGGATGGACGATCACGAACCAGCTGTCGGGCAGTTCCACCGTGGCCAGTTCTTCGCCGATGCCCTGCGCGAAGGCGTTCTCCCCGTGCAGGAAAAACGGTACGTCGGCGCCCAGCGCCAGCCCGATGCGCTTGAGTTCCTCGCGCCCCAGGCCGAGTCCCCACAGGTGGTTCAGGGCCATCAGCGTGGTGGCCGCGTCCGACGAGCCGCCGCCGATGCCTCCGCCCATTGGCAGGCGCTTGTCGATGGCGATGTCGGCGCCGAAGGCGGTGCCGCTGGCCTGCTGCAGCGCGCGCGCCGCGCGCACGATCAGGTCGGAGTCCGCCGGCACGCCGGGCACGTCGGTCACGCGCTCGATGCGGCCGTCGTCGCGGCGGCGGAAGTCCAGCGTGTCGCTCCAGTCCACCAGCTGGAACACGGTTTGCAGCGTGAAGGCGCACCGACAGCGGGCTGCTGTCGCCGTCGCGTGCCAGGTCGATGCGGCGCGGCTGCTGCGCGGCCGACTCCTGCCAGGCGACATAGCGCACGGTCCAGCCGTTCTGCGCCAGCGTGGCGAGGCGCCCGCTGTCGTCGCGGGTGGTGCGCGAGGGGCTGCCCGGCGCGGGCCTGGCGTGCAGCCAGTCGCGCATGCCAGCCACCGGCAGCGAAAAGCCCAGGGCTTGTTCCAGCAAGCTATCCACTTCGGGGGCGTTGCGCGGCGCCTGGTTGGGCAGGTCGAGCGTGGCGCCCGAAGGCGTGGAGGTCACCACGGCCAGGGTCTGGCCCAGCGGCGAGATCAGGTCGAGCCGCACGTTGCGGCCCTGCTCGTGCCACTGGAAGCTGCCCTGCACGCCTTCCTCGCGGCCGTAGCGCACGTAGTTGGCGGCAAAGCGGCCTTTGAGGTCGTGCACCTGGGCGGTCTCGCCGGCATCGAACTGGCGCGTGGGAGTGATGCTGGCACAGGCCGCGAGCCACAGGGGCGCGGTCAGGCCCAGCAGGGCTAGGCGTCGGGAAATGGGCATAGGCATCTTGCGCCCGCGGCGCCACCGCGGGCGCCGGGCCATCCTCCCGGCGCGGGCCGGGAGGACAGGGTGCGGATTATCGAAAGCTGGACGGAAAGGAAGGTGATCGAGGGCTTACTTGGACAGCGCGGAGACCGGCACGTTGTAGCGGCGCAGGGTGTCGATCAGGATCACGTTGTCGGGCTCGATCTTGGCGGCCTCGGTCCAGGTCTTGCGCGCTTCGTCTTGCTGGCCGAGTTGCCACAGGACCTCGCCCAGGTGGGCGCCGATTTCGGCCTCGGGCGCCTTGGCGTAGGCGTTGCGCAACAGTTCGGCCGCCGGCTGGAGCTGGCCGAGGCGGAACTTGACCCAGGCCAGGCTATCCATGATGTAGGGATCGTCCGGGCCCAGCGCCGAGGCTTTTTCCAGCAATTGCAGAGCTTCGGGCAGGCGCACGTTGCGGTCCGCCAGCGAATAGCCGAGCGCGTTGTAGCCTTGCTTCTGCTCGGGCTGCATGGCGATCACCCGGCGCAGCAGCTTCTCCATGCTGTCGTAGCGCTTCTCGCGCTCGTCGAGCATGGCCAGCTCGTAGACCCAGTCCGGGTTCTCGGGCTCGGCCGCGGAGCGTTCTTCCAGCACCTTGCGGGCACGGTCGTAGGCCTTGGCGTCGATCAGCATGCCGACCTCGGCCTGGCGGATCGCGGTCATGCGCTGGGCGCGCTGGTCGGGCTCGGCAATATCCTCGGCATCGGCCAGCATGTCGTTGAAGACCGCCTGGGCATCGTCGAGCTTGCCCATGCGGCCCAGCAGCTGCGCGCGCTTCACGGCGGCGGCGGGCGCCAGGCGGCTGTCGTCGATCCGGTCGAGCCAGGCCACCGCGGCCGGGTAGTCCTTCTTTTCCTCGGCGATCTGTGCGAGGTACTGGTAGGCGATATCCGGGCTCGCCGAGGGCACCTGCTCGGCCAGCTGCAGGTACTCCTTGAGGTATTGCTCGGCCTCGTCGTAGCGCTTGGACTGCAGGCTGGTCAGCCCGAGCGCGAGCGGCACGCGCGGATCCTTCGGTGCGATCTTGCGCAGGGTCTCGAACTCGGCGCGCGCGGATGGCAGGTCATTCTGCAGCAGGTACAGGCGAGCCAGCGTGATGTGCCCGTTGACCGAAGCCGGCGCCTTGCTGACGAACGACTTCAGGCCGGCGATGGCCTGGTCTGGTGCGGTATCCGCGCGCAGTTCGGCAGCCATCAGCGCCGCGGCTTCGTAGTCTGGCCGGATGCGCTGCGCCTCGTCGAGTTCGGCGAGGGCGCCGGGGATATCGCTGGCGGCTTCCTTGGCCCGGGCCAGTGCCAGGTGGGTTTCGGCCGAGCGCATATCGTCGGCCACCAGGCGCTGCAGCAGGGCCGCGGCGCCGGCGGGATCGCTGGTGCGCGACAATTGCTGCTGCATCTGCAGGACTGCCTCCGGCCGGTGGCTCGGCGGCACGCCATTGAGCTGCAGCGCGAGCAGGGGCTCGGCCTCGTCCCACTTGGCGCTCAGCACCAGCAGGGTGGACAGCACCTGGCGCGCACCGGCCGAGGTCGGCGCGAGTTCGGTCCACAGCCGCGCGGCATCCAGCGCCTGCTGCGCGCTGCGTGCATTGAACGCAATCTCGGTGGCGCGTTGCGCGAAGCGCGGGTCGAGCGTATTGCGGGCCAGTTCCATGTAGGTCTGGTACGCCGGGCCGATCACCCCGCGCTGCACGGAGATTTCCGCGGCCAGCACGCGGTACAGGATATCGCCGGTCAGCGACACGGCCGGCAGCGGCATCCTGGGCGGCAAGGGGCTGGAGCGGATGGGCGCGGGTGCGGCCTCCGCCGCCAGCGTGAGCGGCCGCTTGCCCTCGGCGGGCGCAGCATGGCCGGCGAGCGGCGCCAGGGCACAGACCGCAAGCGCGGCCGCAGCGGTAGCCGCGAGCCTGTGACGCAGGGGCCGCCGGATAAGGGTGGAGTCAGCGGTGGTCATCGTGATACGGTCCAGGCGGTCCGGCATGTGGGGGGGTGCTCCAGCACGCAAAAGCGCAAATGCAATGGGAAAGTTAAAGGCATTGTAGCCTGCCGCTACAATGCCTTGCTTGTCCGCATGGCGCCAGCGTACATGGGGTCTCTGGCGGTTTGAGTGGCGCGCAAGGGAGAGGTTCGATGCCTGAGTTGCCGGAGGTCGAAGTGACCCGGCGCGGCTTGCTGCCGCATGTGGTGGGACGGCGCATCGCCGAGGTGGTGGTTCGTCATCGCGGCTTGCGCTGGCCGGTGGAAGCCGGCCTGGAGGCGCAACTGGCCGGACGCGTGATCGCGCGCATCGAGCGGCGCGGCAAGTACCTGCTGCTGGAATGCGTGCGCGCCGCCGCGGACAGTACTTTGGCGGCGGAGCACGCAGGAGCGCACGCAGTTGCCCCGGCGCCCGCCGGCGACCGCGGCTGGCTGCTGATCCACCTTGGCATGACCGGCACCTTGCGTGTGCTGCCGCAGGCGCCCTCGCCGGGGGCGCACGATCATCTCGACCTGGTCCTTGCCGACCCGCTTGCGCCGGGCGGGGCTGACTCGCTCGTGCTGCGCTTTCGCGACCCGCGCCGTTTTGGTGCGGTGCTGTGGAGCCCGCTGGAAGAGGCCGCGCTGAACACGCATCCGCTGCTGCGCGGGCTCGGCATCGAGCCGTTCGACGAGCGTTTCGACGGGAGCTGGCTCTATCGCCACGGCCGCGGGCGCAGCGCAGCCATCAAGACGGTGCTGCTGGCCGGCGACATCGTGGTCGGCGTGGGCAATATCTACGCGTCGGAAAGCCTGTTCGCCGCCGGCATCCGTCCCACCACGCCGGCCGGCCGGCTGTCGCTGGCGCGCTGCGAGCGGCTCGCGGCGGCCGTGCGGGACACGCTCGCACGCGCCATCGAGCGCGGCGGCAGCACCCTGCGCGACTTCGTCGGCAGCGACGGCAGCAGCGGCTACTTCCAGCTGGACTGCGCCGTGTACGACCGCGCCGGTCATCCATGCCGGGTATGCGGCACCACCATCCGCCAGATCGTCCAGGGGCAGCGCTCCACCTTCTATTGCCCGACCTGCCAGCGTTGAACGGCATGCGGCTCGCCGCGGCAGGGCGCGCGGAGCAACGCCACGTAAAAGTGGCTCTTTGTTACCTTCCGGAGTATGTTGCGCGCGCCCGATGGGCCGGCGCAACACCGGGCGCGCACAGGCGCTTCGAATTTCACAAAAGTGCTTGGGAAACCTGTATCGTCGAGAACGTAAAAAAGTGTTACAGCATCCACAGCCCCCGTCCTGGCGCGAGCCGGCGTAGATTCCTGCGCGTGGCACCTGGCGCTGCCGCGGGGCTCAGCGCTCAAGATCCCAGTACCAATGACAACCCTCGTCCATCAATTCGAACAATACGGTGCCTGGAGAACCGGGGTACTCGATTCCCTGGCTGAATTCCGCTCGTGGCTGCAGCAGCACGATCTCTACGATGCGCAGGCTGACGAACGCGTGCAGCGCATCCAGGGCGTGCTCAAGAGTGACCGGCTCAAGGTTGCCTTCATTGCTGAGTTCTCGCGCGGCAAGAGCGAACTGATCAACGCCATCTTCTTTGCCGACTACGGCCGGCGCATCCTGCCGTCGTCGGCCGGGCGCACCACCATGTGCCCGACGGAGCTGCGCTACGACGAGAGCGAGGCGCCCTGCATACGCCTGCTGCCGATCGAGACGCGCATGCAGGAAGCCTCCACCGCCGACTTCCTCGACGTCGATTCGCACTGGCATACCGTGCCGCTCGATCCGTCGTCGCCCGACGGCATGCTCGCCGCCTTCCGCCACGTGATCGAGACCAGCCGCGTCACGCGCGAGATGGCCGAATCGCTGGGCCTGTACAACGACAAGGACCCCGACGCCGCGTACGCGCTCGACGCCGACGGCATGGTGGAGATTTCGCGCTGGCGCCATGCGGTGATCAACTTCCCGCATCCGCTGCTGCGCCAGGGCCTGGTGATCCTCGACACGCCGGGGCTGAACGCCATCGGTACCGAGCCGGAGCTGACGCTGCGCCTGATCCCGGATGCGCATGTGGTGGTGTTCATGCTCGCAGCCGACGCGGGCGTGACCAAGAGCGACCTCGAGCTCTGGCGCAGCCATGTCAGCGCCGGCCACCGCAAGGGTTGCCTGGCGGTGCTCAACAAGATCGACGGCCTGTGGGACCCGCTCAAGACGCCGTCCGAGACCGCGGCGGAGATCACGCGCCAGGTCACCACCAGCGCGCAGGTGCTGGGCATCGACGAATCGCGCGTCTATCCGGTGTCGGCGCAGAAGGGGCTGGTCGCCAAGGTGACGCACGACGACGACCTGCTTGCGCGCAGCGGCCTGCCGCAGTTCGAACACGTGCTGTCGGACCAGTTGATCCCGCAGCGGCGCGAGATCGTCGCCGACCAGGTGCAGCGCTCCGTGGAGGAGATGGCGCGCGGCGCGCAGCAGCTGCTGCAAAGCCGCCGCCGCAGCATCGTCGAGCAGTTGTTCGAGCTGCGCGGCCTGCGCGGCAAGAACCACGCAATGGTCAAGCACATGCTCTCGCGCGTGCAGTCCGAGAAGGAAGAGTTCGAGCAGAGCATCGCCAAGTTCCAGGCCCTGCGGCTGGTGTTCGGGCGGCACAGCGCCGACATCATCAAGAGCCTGCAGCTGCGCGACGTGCGTCGCACCATGCGCGACCGGCGCGAGCAGATGAAGGAAAGGTTCTTCTCGCGCGGCCTGCGCGAAGACATGGACAGCCTGTTCGCGCGGCTCGGCGAACTGGTGAGCGAGGCCGACCAGAAGATCGTCCAGCTCCATCAGCTCACCGAAAGCATGTACCGCCGCTTCAATGCGGAGCATGGCTTCACGCTGCCGGCGCCGATCCAGTTCGTCACCGCGCGCTATATCAGCGAACTGCAGCTGACGCTGACACTGGCCAATACGCACTTCGGCGCCATGAGCATGCTGACGCGTTCGCGCCCGCAGCTGGTGCAGAGCGCGTTCTCCACCATCTCCAGCCGCGTGCTGGAGACCTTCCGCGACCTCAACCGCGATATCGAGATCTGGCTCAAGTCGGTGATGACGCCGCTGGAGGCGCAGGTGCGCGAGCACCAGAAGCAGCTGCGCCGCCGGGTCGATTCGATCGAGCGCATCCACGAAGCCACCGACACGCTCGAGAGCCGCATCGCGCAGCTCGAGGAAGTGCTCAACGGCCTTGACGACCGCAGCGGACGGATCGAATCGTTCGCCGGGCAGATCCTGGGCTCGGAGGGCAGCGCCGCCCCGGCGCGGGCGGTTGCGGCCTGAGGCAGGGCACAGGCACGGCGGGGCCGTGGCGCGGGAGGCGGTATCATGACGCGCCGCCGCTCCCGGCGCCGCCGCCTTTCCCGTCACGTCTCCGATGCCCCGCAAGTCCGCCGCCCTGCCTGTTGATACTCCCGCCGCCGTAGCCCCGCCGTGCGCCGACTTTGCCGCCCGCGTGGTGGCGTGGCAGCGCGTGCACGGGCGCCATGACCTGCCGTGGCAGAACACACGCGATCCCTATCGCATCTGGCTGTCCGAGATCATGCTGCAGCAGACCCAGGTCAGCGCGGTGATCGAGTACTTCCAGCGTTTTGTAAGCCGCCTTCCCACGGTCGCCGCGCTTGCCGCCGCGAGCGCCGATGAGGTGATGGCCCTGTGGGCCGGGCTCGGCTATTACTCGCGCGCGCGCAACCTGCATCGCTGCGCCAAGGCCGTGATGAGCGAGCACGGCGGCGCGTTCCCGACCGATCCGGAGGTACTGGTGACGCTGCCCGGCATCGGCCGCTCCACCGCGGCCGCGGTGGCCGCGTTCAGCGCCGGCGTGCGATCGCCGATCCTGGATGGCAACGTCAAGCGCGTGTTCGCCAGGTTCTTCGGCATTCACGGACATCCCGGCGTCAAGGCGGTCGAGACCCGCATGTGGCAGCTGGCGGGCGAAGTGTTGCCGGCCGAGGGACCTGCGCAGTCCGAGGATATGGTGTCCTACACCCAGGGCCTGATGGATCTCGGCGCCACGGTCTGCTCGCGCGGCAAGCCTGCATGCCTGGGCGCGGCGCAGTCGTGCCCGCTGTCGGCGGACTGCGTGGCGCGCCGCGACGGCCTGACTGCCGTGCTGCCCACGCCCAAGCCGCGCGCCGCCATCCCCGAGCGCAGCACCGTGATGCTGCTGGTGCGGCGCCGCCGCGAGGTCCTGCTGGCGCTGCGCCCGGACAGCGGCATCTGGGGTGGATTGTGGAGCCTGCCTGAAATGCCGGTCGACACCGTGCCCTTCGATGCCGAGCAGGCCGAAGACGCGGCGCTCGAACGCGCCCGCGAATTCGGAACCCCGGACCGCGCCGCGATGGTCGGCGAGCTCACCCACGTCTTCACCCACTTTCGCCTGCTCATCCGCGCCATCCGCGTCGACATGAGCGGCGCGCTGGCCGTGCGCGATAGCGGCGACGGCCCGGCGCTGCGCTGGATCTCGCTCGACGACCTGGATGAAGTCGGCACTCCCGCACCGGTACGCAAGCTGCTGGAAACGCAAGCGCGGGGAGGCTTGTTCTAAGGGTGGGTCAGCAAGGGTGAAGAGATCGCAGCGGGCGGCAGGTGGCAGGCGGCAGGTGCGAGGAGCGCGGCCGTAGATGGGTACGGCGAGCACCACAGTGCCTGCCACCGCTTGCGCAGCAGATTTGCTCGTCCCTTCCTGAACCTTCCTGAACCTTCCTAGAGGATGTGGTGTTGGTGCATGTATTTGTGGACGATCTCGATCCGCATCCCCGCATCGGGCAGGGCCATCAGCATCTGCTTCGCCTTGAGCGGTACCGGCAGCAGTTCGCACAGGCGGTTCGCCACCCAGCTCGGGTCGTCCCACAGGAAAGGCTCGCTGAAGGGCAGCTTGCCGGGATGCTCGGCGTGCAGCGAGCTGACGATGCGGCGTAGCACGGTCAGGCATTCGCCCAGCAATTCGAGCTTGCAGTCGATGATGTCCGCAGGCAGCAATCTGGCCTGGCCCACCATCAGGCCGTCTTCGCGCACGCTGTGGCTGAGCAGCTGGAAGCGCTGCCGCCCGCGCGTGCTGATCAGCAGCACGCCGAGCTGCTCCATATTGCAATCGACGATATCCGCAAGGCAGCCGACCGTCTCCGGCATGGTGGGCTCGCCGGGATGCGCGACCTCGCTGCCGCTGGCGATCAGGCACACGCCGAAGGGTGTGCGGTCGCGCATGCAGGCACGCACCATGTCCACGTAGCGCGCCTCGAACACGCGCAGTGGCAGCAGGCCATCGGGGAACAGAACGGTGTGCAGCGGAAACAGCGGCAGGCTATCCAGCCGGGGCGGCGCCGGCGTAGCGGATGAGGACGGCGAGGTCGACGGGCCGGGAGCGGTGGGCGTGGCGCGTGAGGACATGCTGAGCCAGCAAAGGTTGCGCCCGGGCAGCGATGCCGGACACCGGCGGCCCGGGCGGGGACCGCGGAGCCTGGCGTCGCGGCATGTCAGCCGCCCGGCGCGAGCTCGCGGTGTCTCACCAGCACATTACCATGCGCGCGGAAATAGTTGGCAAGTCTTTCGGCGATGTACACCGAACGATGCTGGCCGCCGGTGCAGCCGATGGCCACGGTCAGGTAGCTGCGGTTGTCGGCGATGAAACTCGGCAGCCACTTTTCGACGTAGGCGCGGATATCCTCGGCCATCGCCAGCACCATCGGCTGGCTCTGCAGGAAATCGATCACCGGCTCGTCGCGCCCGGTCAGCGGCCGCAGCGCGAGGTCGTAGTAAGGATTCGGCAGCGAGCGCACATCGAACACCATGTCCGCGTCGCTGGGCACGCCGTGCTTGAAGCCGAATGATTCGAACAGCAGCGTGAGCCGCAGGTCGTCGTCCCGCACGAACTCCTTGATCCACGCGCGCAGGGTGTTGGTGCGCACATTGCTGGTATCGATGCGGTGCGCGGCTTCCGCCAGGGGGCTGAGCAGCTCGCGCTCCATCTCGATCGCTTCGATCAGCGAAGTGTCGTTGAGCGGCGCATCGGCATCGGGTGCATTGCCCGCATCGTCGCCCGTGGCGGCGGGCAGGCCGGCCTTGTCGATGCGCATCGACAGCGGGTGCCGCCGGCGGGTCTCTGAGTAGCGCTGTACCAGCGCATCGGTATTGGCCGTCAGGAAGACTACGCGGACCTCGTGCTCCGCGGCGAGGTCGCGCAGCGTGCCGGGCAACTGGTCCAGCGATTCGCGGCTGCGGATATCGGTGGCGACGCCGAGGTGGGTATAGCCCTGGGCGGCCAGGTAGCGCGCCAGTTCCGGGATGAACTGGGCCGGCAGGTTGTCGACGCAGTAATAGCCTGCGTCTTCCAGTACGTTCAGGGCGACGGATTTGCCGGAGCCGGAAATTCCGGTGATAAGTATGATGCGCATAGCGTCACAAGCATAACATCAGGCGATGACGCCGTCATGACGGTATCGTGACGGGCGGGCCTCATAAAAAATGACGAACCGGAGTTCGCCATTTGCACATGCGTCCACGAAAGGGCGACCCTTGTTACTTGGACAGGCATTCCTTCATGAATGCCTTGCGCTCGTCGCCCTTCTTCATGCTTGCAGCAATATAAGCAAACGAAAAGTGGCGCAGAAACCGCTTGTCAGAGCAGGCGGCCCTGGCCGCGCGAAGCGACATCGGCCTGCATCGCGGCACGCTGGCGGTCCATGAAATCACGCAGCGTATCGATGCCGCGCAGGCGCAGGATAGTGTTGCGCACGGCGGCCTCGACCAGCACGGCGAGATTTCGGCCGGCCGCCACCTGGATCTTGACCATGTGGATCGGCAGGCCAAGCACGTCGAGGTATTGGGAATCCAGCGGCAGGCGCTCGAACTCGCCATCGTTGCGCCGCACCAGCTGCACCACCAGCTTCATCTTCATTTTCCGGCGCACCGCAGTCTCGCCGAAGATGGTCTTGATGTCGAGCAGGCCCAGTCCGCGCACTTCGAGCAGGTTCTGCAGCAGCGGCGGGCAGCGGCCTTCGATGAAGTCAGGCCCCAGGCGCACGAAGTCCACCGCATCGTCGGCCACCAGTCCGTGTCCGCGCGAGATCAGTTCCAGGCCTAGTTCGCTCTTGCCCAGACCCGACTCGCCCATGATCAGCACGCCCATGCCGAGGATGTCGAGGAACACGCCGTGCATGGTCACGCGCGGCGCGGAAATCCGCGACAGATAGAGCCGCAGGTGGTCGATGACCGCGGCCGAGGATACCGGCGTGGTGAACAGGGGCGTGGACGAGCGCGTGCAGCGCAGTTCCAGGTCGGGGGGTGGCTCCATGCCGTCCGCGATCACCAGGAAGGGCGGCTCGAGCAGGATCAGCTCGCCCATCTGGCGTTTGCGCATTTCGTCGTCGAGACGCTGGTAATAGGTGATTTCGGGTTTGCCGAGCACCTGGATCCGGTTCGGGTGGATCAGGTTCAAGTGCCCGACGAGATCGGCGGCGGACGTGGCTTCACGCGCGAACTCAACGTCGAAGGCCCGGTCGGCCCCTTCCAGGCCAGCGACCCAGGAGAGTTTGATGTCGGCTGCGTTGTCGTCGAAGATCGACTGCGAGGTGACGCCAGTGAGTTCCATGCGGTGCTTTCGGGGGACAGGCTTTCAGGCCGGGGAGGCAACGGCCCTGTTGGCCGGGCAGGGCTTGCCCCGGCGGGTCAGGGATGCCATTGCGTCAGCAACTGGTGCACGGCATCGGGAGTGGGCAGGGTAGCGAGTCCTTCGCGCATTTCGCGGTCGGACAGCAGCTGGGCAATCTCGGAAAGGATCTCCAGGTGCTGCTGGGTAGCCTGTTCGGGCACGAGCAGGAAGATCAGCAGCGACACCGGCTTGCCGTCAGGCGACTCGAAGGGGATCGGCTCGCCCAGGCGCATGAAGGCGGCCAGGGGCTGCTTGAGGCCCTTGATGCGACCGTGCGGAATGGCAACCCCGGCTCCGAGGCCGGTCGAGCCCAGCGATTCGCGGGCGAACAGGTTGTCGGTCACGGTAGCGCGCGCTACGCCATGGTTGTTCTCGAAGAGGAGCCCGGCCTGTTCGAACACCCGCTTCTTGCTGGTGACGCTGACGTCGAGGTTGATGTTGCCGGGTGGCAGCAATTTAGCCAAACGATTCATGTGGAATGCGCAGGTTTTTCTAGTAAGCAGGCCCGTGGCCAGGAGAGGGCCGCACCAGGCAAAGGGGATAGAAAGGCTCGTGCCCTCGTTTCACCGGTTATCCCATGCCGGTGTCGGGCGTCTGGCCATTATAGAGCAGGCCCGCCCCCGCCTTGTGCATTGCAATAGCCGATGCGCGGAAGCGGTGCCGCGCGCACGGAAAAATTGCCGCGCTATTGCTTATGTATTGCACAGCATACACCGGGAGCGTGGCCTTGCGGAATCCCCTTGCGTGATTCGATACCGGCCGTAAATGCGGGAGAACGCCACAAAAATGTGCGCAAAAAAGCCGCGCATCGGGCGCGGCTTGTTCTGGTTTCAAGGGACTGACACCGACGGCCCCCTAGGTGGGCCGCCAGGCACGGTCATTGCTGCATCTGCGCTGCGGCCAATTGATACTTGACCGCTTCGCGGTCGTGGCTTTGCACGCGATCCTTGTGGCGAATCACCTGCCGGTCGAGCTTGTCGACTAGCGCGTCGATAGCGGCATACAGGTCTTCGTGATGCGCTTCGACAAAGATGTCCTTGCCCTTGAGATGTAGATTGATTTCCGCGTACTGCCGCCGGTCCTTTTCTTTTGTATTGTCGACAGATAGCAGCACACTTACGCCAATGACTTGATCGAAATGCCTGACGATACGCTCCAGTTTCGTTTCCACGTACTCACGCAGCGGGGGCGTGATGTCCAAGTGGTGTCCACTGATCTTGAAGTTCATAGCGTTTCTCCTTCTGAAAGAGTTGCATCAGGCAGGCGATGCAACTCGGCTACAAAGACTTGCGGAGATTTACGGCAGGGATTTTCAGCGCCTCGCGGTACTTGGCGACGGTACGGCGCGCCACCACGAAGCCTTGCTCGCCGAGCAGTTCGGCGATCCTGCTATCCGACAG
This sequence comes from Cupriavidus sp. 05T41, assembly GCF_056396525.1. Classification (NCBI taxonomy): domain Bacteria; kingdom Pseudomonadati; phylum Pseudomonadota; class Betaproteobacteria; order Burkholderiales; family Burkholderiaceae; genus Cupriavidus; species Cupriavidus sp. 05T41. The sequence continues at coordinate 131,062 of NZ_JBFTLQ010000010.1, read as the reverse complement.
GGGATTCCTGGGATCTTCGGCTCCTATGAGTTGCTTGATCAACGCTCGAATTGCCGTTGAAGAGGCCGCGCCGCCGGTTTCTGTGGATACGTGACTGCCGAAGAAATACTTCAGCTCGAAAGTCCCCATCGGCGTTGCCATGTATTTATTGGTTGTCACCCGAGAGATGGTGGACTCGTGTAGACCCAGTGTATCGGCAATCTCCCGCAAAACCAAGGGGCGCATCGCAATTTCCCCGTGGGTGAAGAAGTTCTTTTGACGTTCGACAATCGCTTGTGCGACGCGCAATATGGTGTCGAAGCGCTGCTGGATATTCTTGATCAACCAGCGTGCTTCCTGCAATTTTTGCTGCAGTCCGGCAGCCCCTGAATCGCCTTTTGCACCGCGCAAAATCTGCGCGTACATATCGTTGATGCGTAGCCGCGGCATCACATCCGGATTGAGTTGCGCGATCCAGCCGCCGCTCATTTTTCGCACGAAAACATCCGGCACCACGAAATCCGCCTCGGGGCGGCTATAGGCATGGCCGGGATACGGGGCGAGCGAGCGGATCAGTTCGTGCGCGGCCTTGAGGTCGGCCTCGTCGACCTGCAGCGCTTTCTTCAGGCGCGTGTAGTCGCGCACCGCGAGCAGCTCCAGGTGGCTGGTGACGATGGTCAGGGCCAGTTCGCGCTGCGGATGGGTGAGCCGGCGCAGTTGCAGCGCCAGGCATTCGGCGGCGTTGCGCGCACCTACGCCGGCCGGGTCGAAGCTCTGCAGCAGGGTCAGGACGGCGTGTACCTCGTCGATCTCGAACTCGAGTTCCTCGGGCAGTTCGGCGCAGATCTCCTCGAGCGAAGCGCTAAGGTATCCGTCGTCGTCCAGCGACTCGACCAGGAAGATCGCGAGCCCTTTGTCGCGCATGGAAATCTTCAGCGGCGCGAGTTGCTCCATCAGGTGCTCGCGCAGCGTCGGCTCGGCGTCACGCAGCTGCATCGGCGTCTTTTCGTCCTCGTCGCCCTGCGGGCGGCGGGCAAAGTCGTCGAGGCTCCAGTCGCTGCCGTAATCCTCGCCGCTGTCGGCGTAGTTGTCGTCGCCATCGGCGGCGCCGTCGGGGCGGTTCTCGCTGGTGCCCTGGCCATCGGCGGGCGCAGGCGCGGGCGCGCTCTGCAGGTTGACGGAGCCATCGGCACCCACGCGCAGCGGGCTTTCGATCCAGTCGTTTTCGCGTTCGAGCAGGGGGTTCTCGGTGAGCGCTTGCTCAACTTCCTGCTGCAGTTCGAGCGTGGACAGTTGCAGCAGCCGGATCGACTGCTGGAGTTGCGGCGTAAGCGCGAGATGCTGCGAGAGGCGGAGCTGTAGCGACGGTTTCATGCGACCTATTTTATGCGCAACTTCCATGCCGTTGGAACGGAAATTGCTATCGCTGATGCCGCCGTGATCGTTTGCAGGATGAAAGGCGACATGAACGCCGCCTGGCCGCGAATATCCCGGCTGCGCGGCAGTAGGCCGCGCCCCGCGTTACATGCGGAAGTTCTCGCCCAGGTAGACCTTGCGCACCGATTCGTTGGCAATGATGTCTTCGGGCTGGCCTGACGCCAGCACGGTGCCTTCGCTGATGATATACGCGTGGTCGCAGATGCCAAGCGTCTCGCGCACGTTGTGGTCCGTGATGAGCACGCCGATGTTGCGTGCCTTGAGGAAGCTGACGATGCGCTGGATTTCGCCCACCGCGATCGGGTCCACGCCGGCGAACGGTTCGTCGAGCAGGATGAAGCGCGGCGCGGAAGCCAGCGCACGGGCGATTTCCACGCGGCGGCGCTCGCCACCGGACAGCGACAGCGCCGGATTCTCGCGCAGGTGGGCGATCTGCAGGTCGTCGAGCAGCGAGTCCAGGCGTCGCTCGATATCCGCCTTGGACAGCGGCTTGCCGTCGTGCACCTGCAACTCGAGCACGGCGCGGATGTTCTCCTGCACGTTGAGCTTGCGGAACACCGAGGCTTCCTGCGGCAGGTAGGACAGGCCCATGCGCGCGCGCTCGTGGATGGCGAGGCCGCTGATGTGCTTGTCGTCGAGCACGATGTCGCCTTCGTCCAGCGCCACCAGCCCGACGATCATGTAGAACGAAGTGGTCTTGCCCGCGCCGTTGGGACCCAGCAGCCCGACCACCTCGCCGCTCTTCACGTCGAGCGACACGTCCTTGACCACCGTGCGCGAGCCGTAGCGCTTCTTCAGGTGGCGCACGACCAGGGTGCTGCTCTCGGTCAGGACGTTGGGCTGGGACGGTTCGGTTTGGGTAGCGGTCATGAAGGCTGAATCCGTGGATCGGGCGGCGCTGCTGCGCGCCGGCGTCAGGGGTTGGCGGGGGCAGGGGCCGGCTTGAGCGGCAGCGGACTGGCGGCGGCGCCGCTGGCGGGCTGCTCCTGGCGCGGCGAGAGCACCGCGCGCACGCGTCCGGACGGGCTGCCTGCCGTGGCGTTCTCGGCGCCGCCGGTGGCCGTGTAGAACTCGTTGCGGCTGTCGTAGGTGATCACGGCACCGCGGATCTCGTCGACCAGCTTGGCGCCGGCCAGGCGCGCCATGCGGGCGCGGCCGATCAGCTTGGAGATTTCCTGCTTGCCGTCGGACTCGATGCGGTCGCCCCAGCCGTCGATGTATTCGTCGACGTTGTCGCGCTTCTGGCGGATATAGGCCTGCTTGCCTGCCTTCGAGGTGGCCACGGCGTACTGGTAGCCCTCGGGGTCGGTGCGCACTTCGGCCGCATCGGACTTCAGCACCATGGTGCCCTTGGTCAGCACCACGTTGCCGGTCAGTACGTACACCTGCTTGACGTCGTCGTAGCTGGCATTGTCCGCCTCCAGCACCAGTGGCTTGTCGCGGTCGGCCTTCTCGGCGCGGGCGGGCGCGGCCAGCGCAAGGCCGAGCATGGCTGCCAGCGTCAGCAGGGCAGCCGTGCTGCGACGGCGACAGGACGATGTCGTCAGGAATGGATTCATATTGGCGTGGTGGCGGTTGGCGCGGGCGGCTCTGGCCCGCGGGCGGCTTCGTTTCTTGGCTGTTTCCGGGCGCGGCGCGTCAGGCTTCGTCAGGGCTGCTTCGCGGCGCTGGCCGGCGGCCCCGTAATGATGGTGCCGTGTACGTTACCCAGCAATTGTACTTCGCGGGTGACGTTGTTGAAGATCAGGCCGTTGGCGGTCATCACCGACGGGCCGCGCGTGAGCTTGACGGCCTTGTCGGTCTTGACGATGTCGTCGTTGACCAGCACCTGGAAGTACTCGGACGCAGCGGTCATCTGCGGATCCTTGGCGGGATCGGGCCCCTGCGCGCGCACGATCAGCGCGTTGCCGAACAGGTCCACCACCGAGCCCTCGGCATTCATGGTGCCGCGGTCGGAGTGGCCGGTCACCGGCGGGCGGTCAATCTCATAGGCGCGCATGGCCGGGCGCGTCACTTCGTAGGTCTGGTCGTCCTCGAAGTGGGTCATCTTGTCGCCGGTGAAGCGCATCTTGGTGTTTCCGTCCTCGGCAAGCTCCGTGGCGGAAAAATGGATCATGTAGTAATCCGGCTCGTGCTTCTTGCCGACCGGGCCGGTGGCGGCTTCGCGCGGCGAGTTGACCTGCACCAGCCAGAAAGTGCTGCCCGCCACCAGCGCCATCAGCAGCAGTGGCAGCAGCCGCATTCCGAGCCGGCTCACGGAGGACAGGAGATCCCGCATATGCTGTGGCCGCCCTCAGATGACCTTGGCGCGGGTCAGGTCGTGGATATGCAGCGCGCCGACCAGGCGGTGCTCGGCGTCGACCACCAGCATCTGGTTGATGCGGTTCGCCTCCATCACCTGCACCGCTTCCACGGCCAGCTGGTCCGGGCCCACGGCGTGTGGCGCGCGGTGCATGACCTCGCTGATCGGCACCGTCTTCCAGTCGCGGGGGGTCTCCAGCAGGCGGCGCAGGTCGCCGTCGGTGAACACGCCGATCAGGTGATCGTCCGGATCCACCACGGCGGTCATGGCCATGCCCTTGCGCGTGATTTCCATCAGCGCCTGTGCCAGCGGTGTGCTTTCGCGCACCTTGGGCACCGCGTTGCCGCTGCGCATGACATCGCGCACATGGGTCAGGAGCTTGCGCCCGAGCGCGCCGCCCGGGTGCGAGCGGGCGAAGTCTTCCTCGCCGAAGCCGCGCGCGTCGAGCACCGCCACCGCCAGCGCGTCGCCCATCGCCAGCGCGGCGGTGGTGCTGGCGGTCGGCGCCAGGTTGAGCGGGCAAGCTTCCTTCTCGACGCCGGCATTGAGGTGGGCGTCGGCCATCTTGGCCAGCGTGGAGCCGGGATTGCCGGTCACCGAGATCAGCTTGGCGCCGATGCGCTTGACGATCGGCAGGATCGACAGCAGCTCGGCGGTCTCGCCGGAATTGGAGAAGGCGATCAGCACGTCGTCGCGCGTGACCATGCCGAGGTCGCCGTGGCTGGCCTCGGCAGGATGCACGAAGAACGAGGGCGTGCCGGTCGACGCCAGCGTAGCGGCCACCTTGCGGCCGATATGCCCGGACTTGCCGATGCCCGACACCACCACGCGGCCGCTGCACTCCAGCGTGAGCTGCACGGCATGCGCGAATTCGCCGTCCAGGCGGCCCGCAAGGGCGGCAACGGCGTCTGCTTCGATCTGGAGGGTCTCGCGAGCAAGCCGAAGTGCTCGATCCGCATTGAAATTAGCTATCATGGCGACGAAGTATACCAACGAATGCGATGGCGCCTTGCCTGTTCCGGGGATCGGGCAGCAAAGGCGGCCGCCGCGCTTGCCGTAATCCGCCGGCAGGGTCGCCCGCGCCGGGCGTGGCCCTGTCCCGGGGCGGCGTACCAGGCCCTTGTCGATGCACTCTCCGCTGGACCTGACTCTCGTGTTGCTGGCCGCCGCCGTGTTCGGCGTGGTCGCATTCCGCATGCTGCAGCTGCCGCCGATGCTGGGATACCTGGCGGTCGGCATCCTGATCGGTCCTCACGCGCTAGGCCTGGCCAGCGATACCGCGCAGACCAAGTACCTGGCCGAATTCGGCGTGGTCTTCCTGATGTTCTCGATCGGGCTGGAGTTCAGCCTGAGCAAGCTCAAGGCCATGAAGCGCCAGGTGTTCGGGCTGGGCGGCTCGCAGGTGGTGCTGTCGATGCTCGTGGTGGTGCCGGCGAGCTGGCTGTTCAACTGGGCGTTCCCGATGACCTGGCAGGCTTCGGTGGCGCTCGGCGGGGCGCTGGCGATGTCGTCCACCGCAATCGTGTCCAAGATGCTCTCGGAGCGCCTGGAGCTGGAAAGCGAGCACGGGCGCAACATCATCAGCATCCTGCTGTTCCAGGATCTGGCGGTGGTGCCGCTGCTGATCGTGATCCCCGCGCTGTCGCGCGATCCCGGCGACATGGCCATGGCGCTGGCGCTGGCCACGCTGAAGATCGCGGTGGCCCTGAGCCTGATCTTCTTCGTCGGGCAGAAAGTGATGAGCCGTTGGTTCCACGTGGTGGCCGCGCGCCGCTCGCAGGAACTGTTCATGCTCAACCTGCTCCTGGTCACGCTCGGCATGGCGGCGCTGACCGAGCGGCTCGGGCTGTCGATGGCGCTGGGCGCCTTCATGGCCGGCATGCTGATCTCCGAGACGCCCTACCGCCACCAGGTGGAAGAAGACATCAAGCCCTTCCGCGACGTACTGCTCGGGCTGTTCTTCGTCACCATCGGCATGTTGCTCAATATCCACGTGGTGCTGGACCACCTGTGGCTGGTGCTGGGGCTGCTGGCGGTGCCGATCCTCTTCAAGCTGCTGCTGATCTCCGGCCTGGCACGCGCGTTCGGCTCGCGCCAGGGCGTGGCGATCCGCACCGGCCTGGGCCTGGCGCAGGCGGGCGAGTTCGGCTTCGTGCTGCTCAACCAGATCGACGGGCTGAACCTGGTCGATCCGGTGCTGATCCAGGTCATCCTGGCCTCGATGCTGCTCTCGATGCTGGCCGCGCCCTTCCTGATCCAGTACAGCGATGCCATCGTGCTGCGCTTCGCCGCCAATGAATGGCTCATGCAGTCGCTCAACATGACGCGCATCGCCGCGCAGAGCCTGCAGACGGAAAAGCACGCCATCATCTGCGGCTTCGGCCGCAGCGGGCAGAACCTCGCCCACATGCTCGAGCGCGAGGGCATCACCTATGTCGCGCTCGATCTGGACCCCGACCGCGTACGCGAGGCCGCGGGCGCCGGCGACACCGTGGTGTACGGCGACGCCGGCCGGCGCGAGGCGCTGATCGCCGCCGGGCTGCACCGGGCCGCCGCCATGATCATCACTTACGCCAACACACCTTCCGCCCTCAAGGTGCTGCACCACGTGCAGGAGCTCGCGCCGGCCCTGCCGGTGATCGTGCGCACCGTGGACGACTCGGAACTCGACATCCTGCAGAAGGCCGGCGCCACCGAGGTGGTGCCGGAGATCATCGAAGGCAGCCTGATGCTGGCCTCGCACGCGCTGGTGCTGCTCGGCGTGCCGATGCGCCGCGTGGTGCGCGGCGTGCAGCAGGCGCGCGACGCGCGCTACAGCCTGCTGCGCGGATACTTTCACGGGCGCGACGACGAAGAGGATATGGTCGAGCGCGACTCGGTGCGCCTGCATTCGGTCTCGCTCGGCCCCGACGCCACTGCGCTCGGGCGCAGCCTCGGCGCGCTGGGGCTGGAACGCATCGGGGTGGAGGTGACGGCAGTGCGCCGGCGCGGTATCCGCGCCTTCGACCCCCAGCCGGAAACCGTGCTGGAGCCGGGCGACGTGGTGGTGTTGCGCGGGCAGCCGGAGGCGCTGGAGGCGGCGGAAAAACGCATGCTGACGGGCTGAAGGGCGCACGGCCCGCAAGGACGGCCTGCAAGCACGCCCCGCAAGCGCCCGGCAAGGCACGGCTGTGGCGCTATGCCGCCACGCGGCTGGCGGTTTTCGATCCTTCCACGCTGTCGGCCCATGACGGCGGCAGGCCTTCGAGCACGGAGCGCGCGTCGAGCGAGCGGATCGGGATGCTCGGATCGGCCGGGATGCGGCCCTCTGCCTGCAGCATCAGGTACCGCAGGCAGCACACGCGCAGGAAGGAGGTGAAATTCGCCGCCTCGCCGCGGTAGGCGGCCAGTTCGTCGTGCAGCCGCGTGATGAGCTGGCCCACGCTCATGCCGTCGCGCCCGGCCAGCGTTTCCAGGACTTCCCAGAACAGGCTTTCCAGCCGGATGCTGGTGGCCACGCCGTGCAGGCGCAGCGAGCGCGACTGGCAGAGGTACGACTCCGGGTTGGCCCGGATAAAGATTTCGCACATGGGGGACTCCGGTTCGGCGCGGCCCGGCGCAAAGGGCGGGCCGCGTTTCGGCAGCCTCTACTGTACGATCCGGGTGCCCAGCACCGCAAGGAACTGCGCCAGCCAGGCCGGATGCGCAGGCCATGCGGGCGCGGTCACCAGGTTGCCGTCGGTGTGGGCCTGGTCCACGGGGATGTCGGCGTATTTGCCGCCAGCCAGGCGCACCTCGGGCGCGCAGGCCGGGTAGGCCGAGCAGGTGCGGCCCTCCAGCACGCCGGCCGCGGCCAGCAGCTGGGCGCCGTGGCAGACCGCGGCGATCGGCTTGTTGGCGCTGGCGAAGTGGCGCACGATCTCCAGCACACGGTCGTTCAGGCGCAGATACTCCGGCGCGCGCCCGCCCGGGATGACCAGCGCATCGTAGGCGACGGGGTCGACCTCGGCGAAGGTCGCGTTCAGCGTGAAGTTGTGGCCGCGCTTCTCGCTATAGGTCTGGTCGCCCTCGAAATCGTGGATGGCGGTCGCGCAGCTGGCGCCGGCCTTCTTGTCCGGGCAGACCGCATGGACCGTATGGCCCACCATCTGGAGTGCCTGGAAAGGCACCATGGTTTCGTAGTCCTCGGCGTAGTCGCCAACCAGCATCAAGATCTTTTTTGCCATCGCGGTCTCCTGTATGGTTACGGGTGCCCGGCGGAACGGCGCGCAAGCCTGCGCGCCCGGCCCCCCTGGTACCAGCCCATTGTGTTGCCGTTCGCGGCAGCCCGGGTGGTAGCCCATTACCGCATCCGGCCTGCCACGGCGGCAGGCTGTCAGAACGAGTTCCCATGCCCAATACCACTATCCAGTCGTCCGCCCTCGGCCACGTCACCGACTACCTGCGCGAGCGCATCCGCACCGTGCCCGACTGGCCGCAGCCCGGCGTGATGTTCCGCGATATCACGCCTCTGCTGCAGGATCCCAAGACCCTGCGCGTGCTGATCGACGTCTTCGTCCACCGCTATATGGACGCCCGCCTGGACCTGGTCGCCGGCATCGACGCGCGCGGCTTCATTCTCGGCGCCATCGTGGCCTACGAGCTCAACCTCGGCTTCGTGCCGATCCGCAAGAAGGGCAAGCTGCCCTTCCAGACCGTGTCCGAGGAATACGAGCTGGAATACGGCAGCGCCACCGTCGAGATCCACGCCGACGCCTGCAAGGCCGGCGACCGCGTGCTGCTGATCGACGACCTGATCGCCACCGGCGGCACCATGATGGCCGGGCGCAAGCTGCTCGAGCGCCTGGGCGCCACGGTGGTGGAGGGCGCCGCCATCGTCGACCTGCCGGAGCTGGGCGGTTCGCGCCATCTGCTCGACAGCGGGCTGCCGCTGTTCACGGTGTGCCGCTTCGACGGCCATTGAGGCGCGCCGCGCGCTCACCTGGATAGACCACCGGAGCCTGTTCCATGCCGGATCTCATGCTGTTCCTCGTCACCTCGGTGGCCATCACCCTGGCTCCCGGGCCCGACAACCTGCAAGTGCTGGCGCGCGGCATGGCGCAGGGGCGCCGCGCCGGCGTGGCGGCGGCGCTGGGCTTTGCTTTCGGTTGTCTCTTCCACACCGTGGTGGCAGCCGTGGGGCTGGCGGCCGTGCTGCGTTCCTCGCCGCTGGCCTTCCAGTGCATCAAGTTCGCGGGGGCCGCCTACCTGATCTGGATCGGCATCCAGGCGCTGCGCTCGCGCGGGGCGCTGGGCAAGGCCGCCGACACGCCGGAGGTGCCGCTGTCCACGGTGTTCCGCCAGAGCGTGCTGGCCAACCTGATGAACCCCAAGGTGACGCTGTTCTTCCTGGTGTTCCTGCCGCAGTTCGTGCGCGCCGATGCCGCCCACCCGGGCTGGCAGATGCTGGTGCTGGGCGTGGTCTTCATGCTGCAGACGGCGGTGGTGTTCTCGCTGTTCGGGCTGTTCGCGGGTGTGCTGGGCGACTGGCTCAAGCACCGTCCGCGCGCCGGCCGCTGGCTTGACCGCGTTGCCGGCGCGATCTTCGTGGTGCTCGGCATCAAGGTCGCGCTATAGGCCCGGACGCCCGGGCATCCGGACGCCCGAACAGCCCGGACGCCCGGTGTCCGCGCGGCCCCGCTGCCGCCCGGACTGCCGGCACTGTTGCGCAGTTCCACGCGCCATCCCCATGGCGTTGCCCGCACATGCATGCGGGCGCATAATGCCCCATTGACAACAACGATACGATGACCGGGCGGCAACTTGCGGCCGGCATTTGCCTCAGCCTTCATGCCGGGCTCCGGCACCTGCCATCGCAACGGCGGCACCGGTCACAGAAGGGTGGACCATGGGCGTTTTACTTCATTTGCTTTCCGGCGTGGCGCTGCTGGTTTGGGGCACCAACATCGTCAAGGTGGGCATCTTGCGCGTGTACGGCGCCAACCTGCGCCACGTGCTTTCCTCCAGTATCTCCAACCGCCTCTCGGCCTTTGCCGCCGGGCTCGGCGTGACCGGCCTGGTGCAGAGCAGCAATGCCACCGCGGTGATCGTCAGTTCCTTTGTCGGCCAGGGCCTGATTGCCGTGGCACCGGCGCTGGCCATCATGCTGGGCGCCAACGTGGGCACCGCGATCATGGTGCAGGTGTTCTCGCTGGACCTGTCGTGGCTGTCGCCGCTGCTGATCTTCGTCGGGGTGATCCTGCACCTGTCCTGGAAGGGCAACAAGCCCGGCCACGTCGGCCGCGTGCTGATCGGCCTGGGGCTGATCACGCTGGCGCTCGAGCTGATCTCCATCGCCACGCGCCCGGTGGTGCAGGCAGCCGGCGTCAAGGTGCTGTTCGGCACGCTGACGGGCGATCCGACGCTCGACATGCTGATCGGCGCCTTCCTCACCATCCTGTGCTACTCGAGCCTGGCAGTGGTGCTGTTCTGCGGCGCGCTGGCCTCGGCCGGCGTGGTTTCGCTGCACGTGGCGCTGGCCCTGGTGCTGGGCGCCAACCTCGGCTCCGGGATCTCGGCGCTACTCACCACCTCGGGCAACAACCAGCCCGGCAAGCGCGTCACGCTGGGCAACCTGCTGTCGCGCCTGCTTGGCTGCGTGGTCGCGCTGCCCCTGCTGGGGCAGGCCGAGAGCCTGCTCGCGCTGTTCGATGCCGACCCGCAGCGGCTGGTGGTGAACTTCCACCTGCTGTTCAACGTGGCGCTGGCGGTGTTGCTGCTGGGCGCCACCGGCCCGCTGGCGCGCCTGTGCGAGGCGGTGCTGCCGGGCCGCAATACCGGCGACAGCCAGGTCACGCCGCGCCACCTGGACCTGGCCGCGCTGTCCACGCCCGCGCTGGCGCTGTCCAACGCCGCGCGCGAAGTGCTGCGCATCGGCGACCGCATCGAGCAGATGCTCGACAACATGCTGCGGGTGCTGCGCAACAACGATGCCAAGCTGGCCGCCGCCACCTGCCGCATCGACGACGAGGTGGACGACCTCTACACCGCCATCAAGCTCTACCTGACCCAGATCAGCCTGGAGGCCCTCGACGAGCGCGACGGCCGGCGCTGGACCGAAATCATCTCGCTCACCATCAACCTCGAGCATGCCGGCGACATCATCGAGCGCATCCTGCTGGATGCGCGCGACAAGAAGATCGCCCACAACCTGGCCTTCTCGGAGGCAGGCATGCAGGAAATCGCGCAGATGCATGCGCGCGTGGTGGCGAACCTGCGCCTGGGCTTGTCGGTCTTCCTCTCCGGCGACCTCAGGAGCGCGCAGCAACTGATGGCCGAGAAGGCCACCTTCCGCGACCTGGAGCGCCAGTACGCGCGCACCCACCTGCAGCGCATCGCCGTGCAGACCGCGGAGAGCATCGAGACCAGCTCGCTGCACCTCGACGTGATCAGTGACCTCAAGCGCCTGAACTCGCTGTTCTGCGCCACGGCCTACCCGGTGCTGGAAGAGGCGGGCGTGCTCAACCGCAGCCGCATGAAGGAGGACGACGGCGAGCCGCCGGTGCGGGCAGTGCCGTCCGCCCAGGCGCACTGAGGCGCGGCCCGCGCCCGGCGGGCGCGGGATGTCAGAGCTTGTAGCCGATCTGGCGCAACAGGTCGCGCCGCCAGGCGATGTCGGCGTCGGTTTCCAGCCCGAGCGGCGGCTCGCCGTCCACCACGCCCAGTACCGCGCGGCCTTGCGCGGTCTGCGCGATCACCACCTCGACGGAATTGGCCGTGGCGCAGTAGATCCTGCAGACCTCGGGCACCGCGCGCACCGCGCCCAGCACATTGACGGGATAGAAGCCGTCGCCCAGGAACAGCAGGAAGCTGTGCCCGGCGCCGATCGCCATGGCGTTGCTGCAGGCCAGGTCGATCAGCCCGTCGTCGTTGCCGGACCAGCGCACCAGGCGCTTGCCCGAGGCTTCGCAGAAGGCCAGCCCGAAGCGGATGCCCGGCACCGCGCCGACCAGCGCCTCGTGGATGTCGTCGACGGTCTTGATGAAGTGCGACTGGCCGAAGATGAAGTTGGTCGCCTCCGGCTTGGAGACCGGTACTACGCTGAGTTCCATGGCCATGCTCCTGCATCGACCCGAGCGAATCGGGATCTTCCGCAGTCCATGGTAGGCCGCGCGGTGTCGAATGCAAGGCGCCACCGCCGCGGGGGCGCGCACGGCGGCGCGCCGGCCAGGCCGATGCGCGCTCAGCGCGCGAGCAGCGGCGCGAGGTACTTGCCGGTAAAGCTGGCGCGGCTGCCGGCCACGGTTTCCGGCGTACCCTTGGCGATCACCTGGCCGCCGCCGGCGCCGCCCTCGGGGCCCATGTCGAGCAGCCAGTCCGCGGTCTTGATCACGTCCAGGTTGTGCTCGATGATCACCACCGTATTGCCCTGGTCGCGCAGCTTGTGGATGACCTTGAGGAGCAGCTCGATGTCGTGGAAATGCAGGCCCGTGGTGGGCTCGTCCAGGATGTAGAGCGTGCGCCCGGTGTCGCGCTTGGACAGCTCCAGCGAGAGTTTCACGCGCTGCGCCTCGCCGCCCGACAGCGTGGTGGCGGACTGCCCCAGGCGGATGTAGCCCAGGCCCACGTCGAGCAGTGTCTTGAGCTTGCGCCGTACCACCGGCACTGCGTTGAAGAACTCGTGCGCCTGCTCCACCGTCATGTCCAGCGTCTCGTGGATGCTCTTGCCCTTGTAGAGCACCTCCAGCGTCTCGCGGTTGTAGCGCTTGCCGTGGCACACATCGCAAGGCACGTACACGTCGGGCAGGAAGTGCATCTCCACCTTGAGCACGCCGTCGCCCTGGCAGGCCTCGCAGCGCCCGCCCTTGACGTTGAACGAGAAGCGGCCCGGATCGTAGCCGCGCTCCTTGGCCGCCGGCACGCCGGCGAACAGCTCGCGGATCGGCGTGAACAGGCCCGTGTAGGTGGCGGGGTTGGAGCGCGGCGTGCGCCCGATCGGGCTCTGGTCGACGTTGATGACCTTGTCGAAGTGTTCCAGCCCGTCGATGCGGTCGTGCGCCGCCGGCTCCGCCGTGGAGCCGTACAGGTGGCGCGCCACCGCGTGGTACAGCGTGTCGTTGATCAGCGTCGACTTGCCCGAGCCGGATACTCCCGTGACGCAGGTCAGCAGGCCCACCGGGATCTCCGCGCTGACGTTGCGCAGGTTGTTGCCGGTGGCGTTGATGATGCGCAGCAGCTTTTCCTCGTCGGGCGCGGCACGCTCGGCCGGCACCTCGATGCGGCGCGCGCCGGACATGTACTGGCCGGTAAGCGAGTTGGGCGACTGCTCGATCTGGGCCGGCGTGCCCTCGGCCACGATCATGCCGCCGTGCACGCCGGCGCCCGGGCCGATGTCGACCACGTAGTCGCAGGCGCGGATCATGTCCTCGTCGTGCTCCACCACCAGCACGGAATTACCGATGTCGCGCAGGTGCTTGAGCGTGCCGATCAGGCGGTCGTTGTCGCGCTGGTGCAGGCCGATCGACGGCTCGTCCAGCACGTACATCACGCCGGTCAGGCCGGAGCCGATCTGCGAGGCCAGGCGGATGCGCTGCGCCTCGCCGCCCGAGAGCGTGTCCGCGCTGCGCTCGAGCGAGAGGTAGTCCAGCCCCACGTTGTTGAGGAAATTCAGGCGCGCGGTGATCTCCTTGACGATCTTGTCGGCGATCTCGCGCTTGGCGCCGTGCATGTCCAGTGTGAGGAAATACGTCAGCGCATCGCGCAGCGGCCAGCCGTTGATCTCGAAGATGGCGCGCGCCTGGTCGTTCTCGCCCAGCTTGACGTGGCGCGCCTCGGTGCGCAGCCGCGTGCCGTGGCAGGCGGGGCAGGCCTGGTTGTTCTGGTACTTGGCCAGTTCCTCGCGCACCGCGACCGAGTCGGTCTCGCGGTAGCGCCGCTCCAGATTGGGGATGATGCCCTCGAAGGCATGCTCGCGCACCGTGGTGCGGCCGCGCTCGTTCATGTAGGTGAACGGGATCTCGACGTCGCCCGAGCCATGCAGCACCACCTCCTGCACCTCGGCGGGCAGGTCCTCGAAGGCCGTATCCAGCTCGAAGTCGTAGTAGGCGGCCAGGCTCTGCAGCATCTGGAAGTAGAACTGGTTGCGCCGGTCCCAGCCCTTGATCGCGCCCGAGGCCAGCGACAGGTTGGGAAACGCCACCACCCGCTTGGGATCGAAGAAGGTGATCTGGCCCAGCCCGTCGCAGCTCGGGCAGGCGCCCATCGGGTTGTTGAACGAGAACAGGCGCGGCTCCAGCTCCTGCAGCGAGTAGGAACAGATCGGGCAGGCGAACTTGGAGCTGAAGCCGTGCTCGTGCGCGCTGTCGATCTCCAGCGCAATGGCGCGGCCGTCGGCCAGGCGCAGCGCCGTCTCGAACGATTCCGCCAGGCGCTGCTTGATGTCGGCGCGTACCTTGACGCGGTCCACCACCACGTCGATGGAATGCTTTTCGGTTTTCTTCAGCTTGGGCAGCGCGTCGACTTCATAGACCACGGCCGGCGCCTCGTGCGTGGTGCCGCCGCCCGAGCGGATGCGAAAACGCACGAAGCCCTGCGCCTGCATGGTGTCGAACAGGTCGAGGTGCTCGCCCTTGCGATTGGCCACCACCGGCGCCAGGATCATCAGCTTGGTGTCTTCCGGCAGCGCCAGCGCGGCATCCACCATCTGCGACACGCTCTGTGCCTGCAGCGGCAGGTTGTGGTCCGGGCAGTAGGGGGTGCCGGCGCGCGCGAACAGCAGGCGCAGGTAGTCGTGGATCTCGGTGACCGTGCCCACCGTGGAGCGGGGGTTGTGGCTGGTTGCCTTCTGTTCGATGGCGATCGCCGGCGACAGGCCTTCGATCAGGTCCACGTCGGGCTTTTCCATCAGCTGCAGGAACTGGCGCGCGTAGGCCGAGAGCGACTCCACATAGCGCCGTTGCCCCTCGGCATACAAGGTGTCGAAGGCCAGCGATGACTTGCCCGAACCGGATAGCCCGGTGATCACGATCAGCTTGTTGCGGGGCAGATCGAGATTGATGTTCTTCAGGTTGTGGGTACGGGCACCACGGATTCTGATTTCTTCCATATACCGAATGTCTTCGCCAGGCGGGCCGCCAGTCAGGTCGACAGGCCGGTCTCACGGAATTTCCAAGAAAAAAGCATGCCAGGCACGGCTCTGGCAGCCCGCTCCGGGCCGCGCGGCGCCCGTTGCGGCGCCCAAAGCGCGGCGAAGCAAACCTGTTAATATACCGAACTTCGGTTTCCGGGGTTGCCCGTCCTTGTGTGGCGATGCCTCCGAGGGTGTCTCCGAGGGTCCCGCGATGGGTGCCATCCGGGGGCTTCCGGGGGTGCAGCGCGGCACCGCATCCGGCGTGCTGCATGGGCCGGTCCGGCAACCAGTCTCGGAAATTCCCCACGATCGCAATGTCGTCGATCCATAGCTCCTCCCAAGATGCGGCCAAGGCCGACGATTCCAAGGCCGATGGCGCCAGGCCCCAGGCCGCCGGTCGCGACCGCATGACCCGCATGGAACTGCGGGCCAGCATCTCGCTCGCCAGCATCTTCGCACTGCGCATGCTCGGGCTGTTCCTGATCCTGCCGGTGTTCGCCGAATACGCCGCCGGGCTGCCCGACGGGCACGACGCCCAGCGCGTGGGCCTGGCCATGGGCATCTATGGCCTGATGCAGGCCTTCCTCCATATCCCGCTGGGCTGGCTGTCCGACCGCGTCGGCCGCAAGCCGGTGATGGTGGCGGGGCTGCTGCTGTTCGTCGCCGGCGGCCTGGTGGCGGCCGGGTCGGACACGCTGACCGGCATCATCGTCGGCCGCTCGCTGCAAGGCATGGGCGCGATTTCCGCGGCCATCACCGCCTGCATCGCCGACCTGACCCGCGAGCAGCACCGCACCAAGGCCATGGCCATGGTCGGCGGCAGCATCGGCCTGACCTTCGCGCTGTCGCTGGTGATCGCCTCGCCGCTGCTGCACAGCATCGGCATGCCGGGCATCTTCACGCTGATGTCGGTGCTCGGCGTGGTCGCCATCCTGGTCACGCTGTTCCTGGTGCCCGCGCCGCCGCCGCCGCACCCGGTGCGCTTGCCGTTCCGTGCCGTGCTGCTCAACCCCGACCTGATCCGCCTCAACGTGGGCGTGCTCGCCCTGCATGCGTCCCAGGTCGCCATGTTCATGGTGGTGCCGGCCATGCTCAGCAGCGCCGGCATGCCGCTGGACCAGCACTGGAAGGTCTACCTGCCCGTGGTGCTGGTTTCCTTCGTCCTGATGCTCGGACCCATGATGGCGGCCGAGCGCTATGGCAAGGTGCGCCCCGTGCTGCTGTGCTCGGTCGGCCTGATGACTGCCGTGCAACTGCTGTTCGCCGCGGTGCACGGCCTGTGGGGCATCGTTGGCGTGCTGCTGCTGTTTTTCGTCGCCTTCAACGTGCTCGAAGCCATGCAGCCTTCGCTGGTGTCGCGGTACGCCGCCGCGGCGCGCGGGGCCGCGCTGGGCGTGTACAACACCACGCAGGCGATGGGCCTGTTTCTCGGCGGCGCCGTCGGCGGCTGGCTGCTCAAGCACGAAGGTCGCAGCGCGGTGTTCATCGGTTGCGCGGTCGTGCTCCTGCTCTGGCTTATAATCGCCTGGAACATGAAGTCGCCCCCGGCCCGGAAAAGTAGTGCGCCGGCCGTCGCTGCCTGAAGCAGGCGGCAGCGGGAAGGCAGGTCCGAAAGGGTTTGTCGCATCACTTCGTAAAGCTTTTCGCCGCTGTTTGGCACTAGCATGACCGCGCGCCCGACTCTATGGCCGGGGGCGCGTTATTCGTTTACGCGCATTTGTTTGCGCATCAGTCAAGGCATCGCCACGCCGCTTGCAGCAGAGGGCGTGGTCCTGGGAGAACATTCACATGGCATCGATCAACAAAGTCATCCTCGTCGGCAATCTGGGCGCGGACCCCGAAACCCGCTACATGCCCAGCGGCGACGCCGTGACCAACATCCGCCTGGCGACCACCGACCGCTACAAGGACAAGCAAAGCGGCGAGATGAAGGAAGCCACCGAGTGGCACCGCATTGCCTTCTTCGGCAAGCTGGCCGAGATCGCCGGCCAGTACCTGAAGAAAGGTTCGCAGGTCTATATCGAAGGCCGCATCCGCACGCGCAAGTGGACCGACCAGGCGGGCGCGGAAAAGTACAGCACCGAAATCGTGGCCGAACAGATGCAGATGCTGGGCTCGCGCCAGGGCATGGGCGGCGGCGGTGGCGGTGACGACATGGGCGGCGGCTACAGCGGTGGCCGCGAATCGGGCGGTGGCGGTGGTGGTGGCTACGGCGCCCGCGGCGGCCAGGCCTCCGGTGGCCAGGGCGGCGGCCAGGGTGGCGGTCAGGGTGGCGGCGCGCGTCGTCCGCAGCCAGCCCCGTCGAACGGCTTCGAGGATATGGACGACGATATTCCGTTCTGAGATACATATCTCCAGAAGTGGAGAAAAGTAGCCAAGGCCCTCTTTCTAGAGGGCTTTTTTGTTTCTGGTGACCGTCACGGAGCTATTTTGATGTGACTGGTGATGCCCGTGCCCCACGCATTGCTACACGCTCGCCTGCGCATCCGGGACTTTTGCCATTCGCATTCTCCACGCCAGCGTCACCGTTGGAAGGAGGCGGGCCGGATCAACGCCCATGTACGCTAATCGAGTGGCCTGACACGCCTGAAAGCGGCCAGGATGGCGAGGTCATAGCCAATCTTCAGCACGCCGCAGGCCAGCAACGGCGCGCCTATCCAGCCCATTGCCATCAGGCCACCGGCAAGCACCGGGCTGATGGCGGCAGCCAGGCTCCTCGGTACCGCAGTCAGGCTCGCGGCCGCAGTGCGCTCGGCTGGCGTCACCACGGCCATCACGTACGCCGTCCGGGTCGGCACGTCCATTTGCGACAGCGCACTGCGCGCGAGCAATAGCAGCAGGGTCATCGTCAGTGACGGCGCGAATGCGGCGGCGATCAGGAAGACGCTGGAAGGAATGTGTGTGAACACCATCGTGTTCAGAAGACCGACCTTCCGTGCCAGTGGCACCGCGGCGAACTGCGAGGCCGTTGTCAACATTCCAGCCCAGAAGAAGAACTGCCCTGCCGCGCCGGGAGACATCCCGAAGCGCTGCATCAGCCAAAGTGAAAGCAATGCATTGACCACCAGCCCGCCCGCGAACGCGTCCACGCTGAACAGCATCGCCAGACGAATGACGATGCGACGAGACGGGCCCAGAGGCGTTGTTGCCGAGACCGACTGCGGGGGGCTTTCGGGCAGCCGCGCATAGAGGCCCCAGAGCGCAATGCCGGTCAAGGCGTAGATGCCGAACATCAGGCGCATTGCAGCCAGAAGCGACAGGCCGGCATGCAAGGAAATCCAGCCGGGCAGGGCTGCGGCCAGGGCGCCGATGGCAGCAGAGAAGGCGCCAACAAGGCTGTAGCGGGCGTATAGCGCGGTGCGCGCGTCGGGTATCGCCGCCTCTGCCAGCCGGGCCTGCTCCAGCGGCAGGAACACGCTGACATCGCCGGAACTCGGGTTCAGCGTGCCGATGAAAGCGACGATCAACAGCGGCCAGAGCGAGGACAGGCCGGCAAAGCCCACCCCGGTCGCCGCCATCAGCACTGCCGCCAGTTTCAGCAAGCGACGTTGTGGAAAACGGCTGCCGACGAGCCCGACCAGAATCGTAGCGAGGGCAGAGCCGATCAGCGTGGCGCTGCTGATCAGCCCGACAGCCAGCTGGCCAAAGCCGAGCCCCAGCAGGTACGCCGGCAAGAGTACCGCGACGAACCCGTCGCACAATCCGCGCAGCGCTCGCCCAATGAGAAGCGGCGTGACACGTGCGTCGATGCCCTGCGGAAGCAGAATCCCCGCGAGCTTGGTGTGGACGGTGGCCATTACCGACACCTCAGTCCCGTCTTGTACTCCGCAAGCTCGCGGCGAAAATCCGTTTCATCTGATGCCCCAGCGCTTTTCATGCGGACATTTGCGGCGGCCACGCATGTGTCTCCGCCTGGCAACTCTGACACCAAGCATATAGCGCGTCGTACATCACCATGCCATGTTCAAGCATTTCATGGTCGTCGGTGAAAACGTGAGACAGCCCCAGCGAAATGGCATAGAGGCCGCTCGACTGCGGTGTGAGGTCCAGCCGTGATGTATCCGCGCCGCGCACGATGCCGGCCAGTTGCTGCAGGGCCGGATCACCGCCGAGCTTGTACTTGCCGAGGAATGCGTCGAAGCTGCAAAGCTCGCCCACATGCGTCAGTTCGACACCAGGGATGTCATAAGGAATTGCGCCGCTTTCGCTGGCGATGCGCGCGACGTCCCCGGCCCGCACGTACAGGAAGTCCGGTGTCTCGTCGATAAAGCGCGCGATCAGCCATGGGCAGGCGATGCGATCGATCTTGGGGCGTTCCCGCGTGATCCACTGCATGGTGACAGTCTCCGTTGGTTTGCAGGATGCATCCAGCCTACTGCTGCAGGGCCGCCAGTCGGTCGGCCACGCGTTTCCAGTGGATGTTCTGCATGAATGCATCCACATAGGCCGCGGCCTTGGCGCCGTAGTCCATGTGATAGGAATGCTCATACATATCGAGCGCCAGGATGGGCGTGGCACCGGCCAGCGTATGAGCGTGATCCGACGCCCACTGGTTGACAAGCCGATGGTCGCGCGGCGAGTAGGTGAGCAGCACCCAGCCCGAGCCGCCGCCAAGCGCCTTGCCCATGGCCGTGAATTCGGCCTGCCAGCGTGCGAACGAGCCGAAATCGCGCTCGATGGTGGCCTTCAGATTGCCTTCCGGCGGCCCGGCATCGCCAAGGCTGTCGAAATAGACCTCATGCAGGATCATCGAATTCGTGGCGATCAGCTCCTCGCGCTTCAAGCCATTGAGCAAGAACACGGGTGCGGTCGCCATATCCAGTGCGACAAGCTCCGCCGTAATGGCGTTGAGCCGCTTTACCGCACCACCGTAGTTGTTCTCGTAGTGGCTGACGATCAGTTTCTCGGACAGGCCCGGCAGCCTGGTTGGATCGCATGAGAGCGGCTTCGTCTGGTAAGTCATGGTGTCTCCTTTGGCGACTCAGTGATGCAGCAGCGGATAGGCCACCAGGCCGATCACGGCAGCACCCGCAACAATCATGGGTTCGGGCAGCTTCTTGAACTTAAGCAGCAGCGCAACGGTGACCAGCGCCAGCAGCGCGGTGGGAATATCGACGATCGAGCGCCTGGCCAGCACAATGACCGCTCCGGTGATGGCGCCGATGGCGGCTGCGGTGACGCCATCCACGAACGCCAGGATGGCGGGCAGCTTGCCGTACTTCTTGAAGTAAGGCGCCGGCAGGATGGTGAACAGGTAACAGGGCAGGAAAGTCGCCGCCGCTGCCACGCAGGCACCCGGCAGTCCCGCGACCAGATAGCCAATGAAGCCGACGGTGATGACGACCGGGCCAGGCGTAATCATGGCCACGGCCACGGCGTCGACAAACTGCTTGTCGTTCAACCACTGGTGCTCAGTCACCACGCCGCCGTACAGGAACGGTACGATGGCAAGCCCTGAACCGAAGACGAACGCACCGGCCTTGGCAAAGAACACACCGATCTGCGAGAGCAGTGGCCAGTCCACCGTACTCAGCAGGCCGCTTGCCGCCGGGAAGGGTGTTGCTGCCATCGCATTCAGCTTGCCTTGACGCAGCCATTTCGGCGGCGCACGCCAGAACCAGACCAGAATGCCGGCCGCGAGAAATAGCCAGGCCACCTCCGACTCGGTGATGACCGTCACTGCGACGAGGACCAGGTAGATGAACCACAGCAGTTTGTCCTTGCCCACGCTTTTCCTGGTCAGCTTGTAGGCACTGATCGCGATGATGCCGATGACGGCTGCACCCACGCCGTAGAACACCGACTGCATCCACGTCAGCCCGCCGAAGCGCAGGTACGCCCAGCCGAGCGCCAGCACCATCAGGAACGATGGCAGCACAAAGGCGATGCCGATGAGCGTCGCGCCCAGGATGCGGTAATGCACATAGCCAAGATAGATCGCCAGCTGGGCCGCCAGCGGCCCTGGCGCCAGTTGTGCCAGCGCGATGCCTTCCTTGTAGTCGGCATCGGTGATCCACTGCCGCGCATCCACCAGGTCACGGTGCATGTAGCCGGCCAGTGCTACCGGGCCACCAAAGCCGAAGGTGCCAAGTCGCAGGAAGTAGAGCACCAGTTGCCGCAGCGTGTAGCCGGGGCGGCTATGCGTTGGCTGGGCCGACGAGGTATCGGCTGGTTGGGGCGAGTTCATCGTTAGTCTCGAGGGGTGAGCTTGATTGGGGGGGAGTGGCCTAGCGTTTGCGGCTGCCGGAGAAGTGCACATGGAGCGAATCGAGGACATGGCTCATCTCGCCCAGCAGGGCATCGTCATCGGGCAGCCGCTCGCGGGCACCGGTCAGCATGGCCTCGAAGCCGCTCGCTTCCGCGACGGGCGTGCCGCCGATGTCGAGTACGTGAATCATCTGGCCAAGGCGCGCCAGTCCCTTGTCCTCGTCGAGCCCAAAGCTGGCGAGCAACACCTCGAACGAAACGCGGTCGCCGATATGGGTGAAGGTCGCGCCATCGAAATCGAATCCCAGCGCATCGTCCGGGCATTGGCGCACGTCGTCGAGCCAGAGGAAGGTGGCGTGGGGATCGATGAAGCGCTGGATCAACCAGGCACAGGCGACTCGGTCCACCCAGAGGTGCCGGCGGGTCGCCCAGCGCCTTCCCTGATACTGGGCGGGATCGCGTCGCGGGATGCGGCCGGCTACTCCGTGCGGTTCGCCGGGCGACAGGAGGATGTCGACGGCCGCGTTGAAGTCGCGCCATTGCGCTTCCGCCCGGGCTGACGCATCGCTGTGGAAGAAATCGATATTCCGGATCGCGTCGAATGCCCGGCCGTGACGGCGCACCAGGCGCAGCAGTTCCGCTTCGTCCGCGTCACCCAACGTTGCACGGGCGCCGGAGAGTTCGGCCGTCCAGGTCGCATACTCGGCAGACCGGTCGAACAATGCGCGATACTCGGCATCTTCATGCGCATCGTTCGTCTGGACCGAAAGAATCCAGACCTTGCCGTCCTCGCTTTTCGCGTCCCCGGCCAGCTTTTCGAGCTGGCCGCGCAATCCTGGCTGGTCGGGCAGAAGATAGGCGCCGTCGCGCAGCGGCGCTGCGCCGAGCGACTTGATGCCGCGCCACAGTCGCATGCGCGGCGTGGCGGCCGATGTCGGCAGGCTGACGATCAGCAGCAGCCAGGCGGCCTGGGGGCTTGATTGGAGAGGGTTCATGCGCCAAGCGTAGCTGGCCGTAGTCGCCTCTTCAATGTTGTAGATATCTCTACAATTCCGGGAATCCGGTAAAGATGCGCAATCGTCACAGGCACGGGCGCTTAAGTTCAGACGCCGCTGGCGATAGTCGTCATTGGTGGACGCATCATGGCGACCGTGCCGACGCTGTTTGTCCTGCCGGCCCCATGCGGCGCGGCGTGGCCCTGGGCCGGCAACGGCATGCCGTCACAGGCGACAGCGCACTGGTCGAAGTGTAGTGAGCGTTTTGAAGCGTCGGAGACGTCATGCTTGAAGTACTGGGAAATCGCACGTACAGGCACCTGTTTGCGGCGCAGGTGATTGCACTGGTCGGGACGGGGCTGGCAACCGTTGCGCTTGGGCTGCTGGCCTACGACCTCGCCGGGGCAAACGCTGGAAGCGTCCTTGGCACGGCGCTCGCTATCAAGATGGTGGCCTATGTCGGCATCGCGCCCGTGGTGGGCGCCTTCGCCAACCGCCTGCCGCGCCGCGCATTTCTCGTGGCGATGGACCTCGTGCGTGCCGCCGTGGCCATTTCGCTGCCGTTCGTGACACAGGTCTGGCAGATCTACGTGCTGATCTTCCTGCTGCAATCGGCCTCCGCCGCCTTCACGCCAACGTTCCAGGCGACGATCCCGGACGTGCTGCCGGAGGAGAAGGACTATACCCGTGCACTGTCGTTGTCGCGCCTGGCCTACGACATGGAGAGTCTGGCGAGTCCTGCGCTTGCTGCGGCATTGCTGTCGGTCATCAGTTTTCACTGGCTGTTTGGTGGCACGGTCATTGGCTTCCTTTGCTCGGCCGCACTGGTGGTATCGGTGCGTCTGCCGCAGTCCCGTGCCGTGGACCGTACGGGCAGCATCTACGCGAAGACCTTTCGCGGGATCTCCATCTACCTGCGTACCCCGCGCCTGCGAGGGCTGCTTGCGCTGAACCTTGCCGCGGCAGCCGCCAGTTCGATGGTGATCGTCAATACGGTTGTCTACGTGCAGGGCAATCTGCAGCGTCCGGCATCGGACGTGCCGTTCGGACTGGCGGCATTCGGTTTCGGCTCGATGCTTGTTGCGCTGATGCTGCCGCGCTTCCTCAATGCGCGTCCGGACCGGCCCCCAATGCTGACCGGGGCGTTCATCATGACCCTTGGCCTTGCGTTCGGCGTGGTGCTGACCGGCCTTGCGCCGGCGGCCGAGTGGCCGGCATTTCTTCTGACGTGGTTTGTGATCGGCGCTGGCTACTCGATGACGCAGACGCCGGGCGGACGCCTGCTCAGGCGATCCGCCACCTCGCCCGACCGAGCGGCGGTGTTTGCCGCGCAATTCTCCCTGTCACATGCATGCTGGTTGATCGCCTATCCGCTGGCCGGCCAGATCGGCGCCGGGTATGGCATGACTGCAGCGTTTGCAGTGCTGGCCGGCATCTCCTTGATTGGTGTCCTTTGCGCATGGCGGCTATGGCCGGCCAATGACCCCGACATGCTGGAGCACGAGCATCCTGAAGGCGACGAACTGGATGCCCACCTGGAAGAAGGAGAGAGGACCGGACAACGCAGGCATCGCCACGCTTTCACGATTGACGACCTTCACCGGGAATGGCCCGGCAAGTGGTAATCGATGCCGCTCGCCTCGCGGGCGATCGCTTTGATGGCCTCAACTTCCACGGCTTCGAGTGAGGCCAGAGCTTGCTGAAACAGGCTTTCAATATTTAGCGTGTCAGCAGGCAGAGCCTCCTCGGACATCCACTGCCCGAAGCGGTGAACCCGGATGTGACGCCATCGGAACAGGCACCCCCGGTGTTTCCGTTCCCGATTTTCATAGCGGTTCCGATTAACGCGTATCCGATGTATGCTGTGTCATTCAACGGACAGCGCTAACGCGAGGGATACAGATGAAATCGAATGTACGGGCCGATCCCGAAGACGTAAAACTGGCCGACTTCCTGTGCTTTGCGGTCTACTCGGCGAACCTGGCGTTCGGCAAGGCCTACAGGCCGCTCCTCGATAAACTCGGCCTCACCTACACCCAATACGTCACGATCATCGCGCTTTCGGAGGAGGACGACCAGACGGTCAGCGGCCTCGGCGAGAAGCTCTTTCTCGAATCGAATACCCTCACGCCGATCCTCAAGAAACTCGAAGCGGTGGGCTACGTGGAGCGCAAGCGCGATGCGGCCAACGAGCGCCAGGTGCGGGTCAGCCTGACGAAAAGCGGGAGGCGCCTGCGCGAACGGGCCCAGGACGTCAATCTGGTGGAGGCCTGCGGCCTCACGCCCCAGGGATTCACGAAGCTGCAAAAGGACATCGTCGGGCTGCGCAACAATCTCGTCAAGGCTGTGCGAAGCGAGGCGTGACGGCCGGCACGGCCGGTCAGAAGCTTGCTGCCAGGCCCGGGGAAACGCCTGAGATGTCTGGCGGGGCCTGCAAGGCAGGGGGCAGCCCGCCCGATCGGCGCGGGCGGGCCGGGGCCGTGATGCGCGTGGCTCAGACCACGTTGATCACGACGTCGATATTGCCGCGCGCGAGCTTGGAGTAAGGGCAGGTCTGGTGCGCGCTGTCCGCCAGGGCTTGCGCAACGTCGCGCTCCAGTCCCGGCAGGCTGACGTTGAGGCGGGCCTGCAGGAAGTAGGCGTCGCCGCCGTTGACCAGGTCCACTTCGGCGTCGACGGCCAGGTCGGCCGGGAGCGCGACCTTCAGCTTGCCGGCCGCAATCCCCATCGCGCCGATGAAGCAGGCCGACCAGCCGGCGGCAAACAGTTGCTCCGGATTGGTGCCGCTGCCCGTCGTGCCGGGCGACGAAAGCTTGATGTCCAGGTGGCCATCGGTGCTGCGGGAGCTGCCGTCGCGGCCGCCGGTGGTGTGGGTCTTGCCGGTGTACAGGACCTTGTTTTCGACTTGGGTCATGATGGACTCCTCAGAGTAAAAAACTGCCTTCGGATTCTTTGAAAGCGGGCACGGCTGCCGTGCCCGGGGTACAGAATCAGCGTGGGTATTGCGTGGATGTGCCGTTGCGCGCAGGCGGGACCCGCGGGGGCCTCAGGCAGCGGCGCGGGCACCATCGGTGAAGACATCGCGCTGGCCGATACGGGCGCCGTCCAGGTAGGGGTCGGCGGCGCGGGCCGGGTCGGCCGACACGCCGGTGCGGTCCAGGCCGGCAAGCGTGCGGGCACCATCGGTGAAGACATCGCGCTGGCCGATGCGGGCGCCGTCCAGGTAGGGGTCGACGGCGCGGGCCGGGTCGGCCGACACGCCGGCGCGGTCCAGGCCGGCGAGCGTGCGGGCACCATCGGTGAAGACATCGCGCTGGCCGATGCGGGCGCCGTCCAGGTACGGGTCGATGGCGCGGGCCGGGTCGGCCGAGGGGCCGCTGCGGTCCAGGCCGGCGAGCGTGCGGGCACCGTCGGTGAAGACATCGCGCTGGCCGATGCGGGCACCATCGATGAACGGGTCGCGTTCGCTGGTGCGGGCACCGTCGATGAACGGGTCGCGTTCGCTGATGCGGGCTGCCGCCGCGCTCTGGCCAAAGCCGTGATTCGTGGCCGCGTCCGCCGCGAAGGCCGCCTGCACGCCGCTTGCGGCGGCGACCAGTGCGATGGCGGAAACGAAGCGCTTTGCAATGATGGTGTTCATGATGACTCCTAGGCTGTATTCAGGGTCCGTGGACCAGTCCTGGTCCGGGGCTTGTGTTGCTGCCGCCGCTGGGTTGTCCGGGTTTTTCCGGGGTTTGTCGTTCCCGCCGCGCCATGAGATGCATTTAAGGCGACCGAAGTATCTGGCCCGTATCCGTGCAGGAGCACATCTGTGATCACACGTATCGTGTCGAGCAGCCGATACAAGCGAATACAAAGTCGTCGGCCGCGGCTGCGGCATGTGACGAAGGCGGCGAAAAGGCAGGCTGGCGGGGGGAGGGGGGCGACGCAGGACGCGCCAGGAATGGCGGGCCGCAACCGTAGCCGTGCTTCCACACGGTTACGCCCACGGCCACGATCGGGGCAAAGGAGGCAAGGCGGTGAGCCCGGCGCCGGCGCCGGGCGGAACCGGCCGCTAGACGGCCAGGGTGAGCTTGGCCTGGAGACCTCCGCCTTCGCGGTTGGAAAGCACCAGCCCGCCGCCGAGGGCCTGCGCCAGTTGCTGCGCGATCGCCAGGCCCAGCCCGGTGCCGCCGGTTCCCCTGTTGCGCGACATCTCGAGGCGATAGAACGGCTGCATCACCCGCTCCAGTTCGGACTCGGGGATACCTGGCCCGCGGTCGCGAACGGCGATGGCAAGGCGCCCGTCGGCCTCCCGTGACACGCAGACGGCGACGTCGCCGCCGAACTTCAGAGCGTTGTCGACGAGGTTCGTCAGGATGCGCCGCAGCGCCTGCGGCCGCGTCACGATCGGCGCGCATACCTTGCCGTCAATGGCAATCGCATGCCCGCCGTCCAGGTAGTCTCCCGCCAGGCTGTCGAGCAGCGCGTCGGCATCGACGCGAACCGGCGTCTCCGCGCTGCCATGCAGCGTGCGCGCGTAAGTGATGCCTTCGCGCACCAGATGCTCCATCGCGCGCAGGTCGCTGCGCAGCTTGCCCAGCGTCTCGGATTCGTCCATCAGGTCCAGCCGCAGCCGCATGCGCGTGATGGGGGTCTGCAGGTCATGGGAGATCGCCGCGAGAATCTCGATGCGCTCGGCGAGGTATCCGGCGATCCGCTGCTGCATGGCGTTGAAGGCTGTGGCGGCGTGCACGATCTCGGCGGGTCCGCGTTCCGGGATCCGCTCGGCCTTCAGGTCCGGTCCCAGCATCTCGGCGGCTTTCGCCAGCTGCTTGAGCGGACGCGTGACCAGGCGCACGGCGATCCACGCACATCCCGCCAGCAGGGCGAGCTGGATGCACAGCAGCACCGGAAGCCATGTCGACACCGTCATGCGGGCCGGCAGGATATCGATGGTGAGCGGGCTGCCGTCGCTCAGCCGCAAGTGCACCTGGAGATGCTCGCGCTTGCCCGGCAGCGCGTTTGCCTGCACTTCGTAGCGCCCCGCCAGCGCCTGTGCGATGGTCGTGGCTGCCCGCGCCGATTCCGACGAATGCAATGGCATGCCGGGCGTTCCGTGATCGAGCCTGTAGCTATATGCCGCTCGCCGCAGGCGGTCCAGCCAGGCCGGCCGTTCCGCCGCCGGCAGCCGGTCGAGGACCGCGACGGATCCCGCCACGTCGAGTTCGAGGTTGTCCAGCATCAGCCTGTCGGCGGCTTCCCTGCGCTCCATCACGACAAGCCCGAAGGAAAGCCCTTGCGCAAGCGTGAGACCGATCACGAGGATGACCATCAGGCGTGCAAACAAGGTGCGCGGCCATATGCGCAAGGCGTGGGTGGCAAAGCTCATGTGCGCTCCTCGTGGATTGCCACCGTCGCGGCGAATACATAGCCTTCGTTGCGCACTGTCTTGATATAGCGGGGCTCGCGCGCGTCGTCGCGCAGGCGCTGGCGCAGCCGGCTTACCATCAGGTCGATGGAGCGCTCGAACAGCTCGGCGTCGCGGCCCTGCGTGAGGTTGAGCAACTGGTCGCGGTTCAGCACCCGCTGCGGATGATCCAGGAAGGTGCGCAACAGCCGGTACTCCGCGCCGCTGAGGGCAACGACGACATCGTTCTCGTCGAGCAGGTGCCGCGCGGTCGTGTCCAGCCGCCAGGTACCGAAGGCCAGCACGGTAGCGGCTTCGGTGACCTGCAGGTTGGGCGGCAGCATGCGCGTGCGCCGCAGCACCGAACGTATCCGGGCCAGCAACTCGCGCGCCGCAAACGGCTTCACCACGTAGTCGTCGGCGCCCATCTCGAGGCCCAGGATGCGGTCGGTTTCCTCGTTGCGGGCAGTCAGCATCAAGACCGGCATGTTCCTGCGATCGCTGGCGCGCAGGTCGCGGCATAGCGTCAGCCCGTCTTCGCCGGGAAGCATCAGGTCCAGCACGACGAGGTCCACCGCGCCGGTTTCGAGCGCCGAGCGCATCTGGAGGCCGTTCTCAGCCAGGGTGACCCGCATCCCGCCGCGCTCCAGGTAGGTGGCGACCAGTTCACGGATCTCGCGGTCGTCGTCAACGATGAGGATATGGTCAGGCTGGATCATTTACGCATTCCATGGGCAGGTTGGGGGGCCGGTCATCTGGAGTGCGTCTTGCGCCGGGGGGCGCCGACGGTCCGCACGGCAGGCGGATTCGCAGGCCCCCAGCGGCAGGTCACGGAGCCGCGCAGCTCATACACGAACGCGGACAAGATCATGGCGACGACAAGCAACGGACGCGTCATTCGATGGTCCTCCTCACAGGTTGCGAAGGCGCGCTTTTGCGCGGTGAGGCAATTATGTGTGGGGTCGCGCGGCCCCTTGTATCGCTGTGTATCCAGGCCGCCGCCAGACAAGATACTTTTCAAATCAGGCGGTTTTCGAAACAGGCGGGATACGCGCGGGCGTTGAAATGCGTCTACCGCTTCCATGCAGGCGGCCGGTGCCGGCAGATATGCATTGCCTCGCAGACCGGGCGATTTTCCCATCCAACCCTGGAGCCTGAACCATGCGCCACGCAATCCGCGCCTGTATCGCAGCAGTCACCCTTCTCGGCGCAGCCACCCTGCTCGCCGCGACCTACGCCAACACGGCGACCCCGGCGCCTGCCAGCCACGGGATGGCGCCGGAGTTCACCGGCATCGAGCGATGGCTGAACTCGGAGCCGCTGTCCATTTCCTCGCTGCGCGGCAAGGTCGTGCTGGTCGACTTCTGGACCTACAGCTGCATCAACTGCATTCACACGCTGCCGTACGTCAAGCAGTGGCACGAAAAATACCGTGACCAGGGGCTGGTGGTGGTGGGCGTGCACACGCCCGAGTTCGCGTCCGAAAGATCGACCGCGAACGTACAGGACGCGCTCAAGCGCTTCGGCATCAAGTACCCGGTCGCGCAGGACAACGCGTACGCAACCTGGGGCGCGTACGGCAACCAGTACTGGCCCGCCCTCTACCTGATCGACGCCAGCGGCAAGATCGTCTACCAGCACTTCGGCGAAGGAAACTACAAGGAAACGGAGGCGACCATCGAGCGCCTGCTGTCGGAGCGCAAGCAGGAGCGCGCCGCGCAATGAGCGGCCGGTGCCGTCGGCTTGGGCCTTTGTAGCGCCATGTATCCGGAGGCGCAAAAGCTACATGCGCATGCAATCGCGCCGGGCCGCGGAAATATGCCGGATACACGGCATGCCTATTCTGCGGTCCGAGTGCAATCCATTGGGAGAGAGAGAATGTCGGATGAAATCAACCACCTTCGCCGCCGCATCTTCGGGACTGCGGCCATGACTATCGCCGCCGCCCAGTTCGGCCTGGCCGGCTCCGCCCGGGCGCAGGCCGGCAAGGCAGCACCGGCAAGCCTGCCCGCCATCAAGCCGGGTACGAATACATCGTTCGGCGCCTTGAAGCAGATCGATGCCGGCGTCCTGAATGTCGGCTACGCGGAAGCGGGCCCCGCCGACGGCCCCGTGGTCATCCTCCTGCACGGCTGGCCCTATGACATCCACAGCTTCGTCGACGTGGCGCCCATGCTGGCATCGGCGGGCTACCGGGTGATCGTGCCGCATCTGCGCGGGCACGGCACCACGCGCTTCCTCTCCGCCCAGACGCAGCGCAATGCCCAGCAGGCGGTGGTCGCGCTCGATATCATCGCCCTGATGGATGCCCTCGGGATCCAGCGCGCGATCCTCGCTGGCTATGACTGGGGCGCGCGCACGGCCAACATCATCGCGGCGCTCTGGCCGGAGCGCTGCAAGGCCATGGTCTCGGTGAACGGCTACCTGATCAACAACCGCGAACGCAACAAGGTGCCGCTGCCGCCGAAGGCCGAATGGGGATGGTGGTACCAGTTCTACTTCGCCACCGAGCGCGGCAAGGCCGGCTACGAGGCAAACCGCAAGGACTTCGCCAAGCTCATCTGGAAGGTCAACTCGCCGAAGTGGGATTTCGACGATGCCACGTTCAATCGCGCCGCGTCGTCCTTCGACAACCCGGACTACATCAGCATCGTGATCCACAACTACCGCTGGCGGCTGAGCCTGGCCGAGGGCGATCCGCAATACGACGAGCTGGAAAAGCGGCTCGCGGCGGGTCCCGCCATTGGCGTGCCCACGATCACCCTGGACGGCGATTCGGACGGCGTCGCGCCGGCTACGGACGGTACCGCCTACGCGAAGATGTTCACCGGCAAACGGACGCACCGGATCATCAAGGGCATCGGGCACAACCTGCCGCAAGAGGCGCCCCAGGCCTTCGCCGAGGCAGTCGTCGAAGTCGACCGGTACTGATCAGGCGCGGGCATTTCAGCGAGGCCCGGCGCCGCGGGTCAAGGCGTTGCGCAAGGGATGGTGATTTCCGCGCAGAGCCCGCCGCCTTCGCGGTTGCTCAGCTTGAGCGAGCCGCCGATCGCAAGCGCAAGCTGGTGCGCGATGGCCAGTCCGAGCCCGGTCCCGCCGGTCTCGCGGCTGCGCGACTGTTCCAGGCGGAAGAAGGGCTGCATGACGGCCTCGAGTTGCGCCTCGGGAATGCCGCGCCCGCGATCCATCACCTTGATGATGACCGAGCCTTGCGCATCTGTCTGCGCGCAGAGCTCCGCGGAGCCGCCGAACTTCAAGGCGTTGTCGATGAGATTGGTGAGGATGCGGCGCAGGGCGTGGGGACGCGTCAGGATGGTGCCGTCGAGCTTCTGCGCCATGGTCACGGCCTTGCCGGTGTCCTGGTAGTCGTAGGCGAGGCTCTCCATGAAGGACCCGATGTCGATGCGGGACGGCTTCTCGGTATCGCCATGCGTACTGCGCGCATAGGCCAGGCCTTCCTGGACGAGTCGCTGGATCTCGGCCAGGTCCTGAACCAGCTTGTCCTTTTCGACGGAGTCCTCCGCCATTTCGGCGCGCAGCTTCATGCGCGTGATCGGGGTCTGGAGGTCATGCGAGATCGCCGCCAGGATCTGGACCCGCTCCTCGACATAGTGGGCGATGCGGTCCCGCATGGCGTTGAAGGCCGTGGCGGCATGCGCCACTTCGCTTGGCCCCGTTTCGCTCAGCCGCGGTGCCTGCTTGTTCGGGTTGAGCGCATTGGCGGCATTGGCGAGGTCCGCCAGCGGGCGTATCGCCAGCCGCACCGCGAACCAGCAGCAAAGCACCAGAAGAATGAGCTGCGTGATCAGGACATAGGGCAGCCACTGTGCCAGCGGCATGGCGGCGGGGTGCACGTCGATCGTCAGGGGATTGCCGTCGCTCAGGGTCAGGTGGGCCTGCAGGCGCTTGCCGTCGCCCGGTATGGATTCGACCTTGACGGGAAAGCGCTGGCCGCCGGCGTCCTGGATCCGCGCGGCAATGTCGGCCCCCCGGCTGGTGAGGTCGGGGACGCCGGGCAAGCCCGGGCCCAGCACATATCGATACGTTCCGCGGTTGAGCCGCGACAGCCAGTCTGCCCGCTCGTTGGCCGGCAGGCGGTCCAGAATGGCGATCGAGGTCGCCACGTCGGTCTCGAGCGTGCCGAGCATCATCGCCCTGGCCGTGACGTAGCGCTCCAGGAACACCACGCCGAAGGACAGGCCATAGGCAATCGTCAGGCCGCCGAGAAGGATGAGGAACAACCGCGATGCCAGCGTGCGGGGCCAGGGCAGGAACCGCCGGGGCACGGGGATGGCGTTCATCGGCGGATCTCGGTGATCTCGACCGGCATGGAAAAGACGTAGCCCTCGTTGCGCACGGTCTTGATGTAGGCCGGCTCCCGCGCATCGTCGCAAAGGCGCTGGCGCAGCCGGCTGACCAGCAGGTCGATGGACCGCTCGAACAGTTCCGCTTCGCGCCCCTGCGTGAGATTCAGGAGCTGGTCCCGGTTGAGCACGCGCTGCGGATGATCGACGAATACGCGCAGCAGGCGGTATTCGGCGCCGCTGAGCGCCACCTCCGTGCCTTCCTGGTCGATCAGGTGCCGGCCGGAGGTGTCGAGCTGCCAGGTGCCGAAGCTCAGCAGCTGGCCGGCCTCGCTCACCTGGAGGTTCGGCGGCAGCATGCGGGTGCGGCGCAGCACGGCCTTGATGCGGGCCAGCAGCTCGCGCGCAGCGAACGGCTTGGCCAGATAGTCGTCGGCGCCCATCTCCAGGCCGACGATGCGATCGGTCTCGTCGCTGCGCGCCGTCAGCATCAGCACCGGAGTCGCCTTGTGCTTGCCGGCACGCAGTTCGCGACACAGGACCAGGCCGTCGTCGCCGGGCAGCATCAGGTCGAGCACGATGAGATCGACGGTGTTGGCCTCCAGGAAAGCCCGCATGTGCCGGCCGTCGGGTGCGACGGTGACGCGCAGCCCGTTCTTGGTGAGATAGGTCGAGACCAGTTCCCGGATTTCGCGATCGTCATCGACGATCAGGATGTGATCGATATGAGGGTCCATCGTAAGCACCTTCGACGTGGATTGGATACGGATTGGCAGCGGCCCGGGAAATGCGTCAACGCGGACTGTTTCCGGGGATTGTAAGCGCTTCTCTTTGTATCGCAATGTATCTGCCGGGGCGCCGCGCACACTTCCATACGCGTGCGGCCGATCCCGATACATCGGGGATATGTCGGTGGTGTTTCATACATGCATGGCCGGGATACAGCCGCGCCTCCCAGCATTCACGCAAAAAGGACGATCATGATTACGCTTCTGGCCGTTGCCTATCTCGGGGGTGTGCTGACGATACTCAGCCCGTGCATCCTGCCGGTGCTGCCGTTCGTCTTTGCGCGCGCGCAGCAGCCCTTCGTGCGCAGCACGCTGCCGATGCTCGCCGGCATGGCCATGACCTTTGCCCTCGTCGCCACCCTGGCGTCGGTCGGCGGCGGCTGGGTGGTGCAGGCCAACGAATACGGACGCTACGCCGCGCTCGCGCTGCTGGCCGTGTCCGGTGTCACGCTGCTCTCGCCACGGCTTGCCGGCGCGCTGACGCAGCCGGTCGTCGCGCTGGCCAACCGCTTGATGAAATCGACGGGCGGGACGTCGCAGGCGCCGACCTCCGGCGCTGCCTTGCTGGTCGGCATTGCCACCGGCCTGCTCTGGGCGCCCTGCGCGGGGCCGATCCTCGGCCTGGTGCTGACCGGCGCGGCGCTGCACGGCGCCAACGCAAAGACCACGCTGCTGCTTGTGGCCTATGCGGCGGGCGCGGCAACGTCGCTCGCGGTTGCGCTGCTGATCGGCGGCCGGGTCTTCACCGCCATGAAGCAATCGCTGGGTGCCGGCGAATGGGTGCGCCGGGGCCTCGGCGCGGCGGTCCTGTGCGGTGTCGCAGCCATCGGGCTGGGTGCGGATACCGGGCTGCTTGCGCGGTTTTCGAACGCCGGCACGGCCAGGTTCGAGCAGGCGCTTCTCGATACCTTCCCCGCGCACGCAAAGCCGCCGTCGACCAGGACGGCCGCGCGCGTGCGCGACGGCATCATGCGGGTCGCCGCCGACGCGCGCCCCGCGTTTCGCAGCGGCTTGCCGGTCGAGGGATCGTTGCCGTCGCTCGATGGCGCAGTGGGGTGGCTTAATTCGCCGCCGCTGACGAGCGAGCAACTGCGCGGCAGGGTCGTGCTGGTCGATTTCTGGACCTACTCGTGCATCAACTGCATTCGCACCATCCCCTACCTGCGGGCCTGGGCGGAAAAGTACAAGGACCAGGGCCTTACCGTGATCGGCGTGCACACGCCCGAGTTCGCCTTCGAACGAAACGCCGGAAACATCCGCAAGGCGATCGATGGCTTCCGTATCGGCTATCCCGTCGCGGTGGACAGCGACTTCAAGATCTGGCGTGCATTCGACAATCACTACTGGCCGGCCATCTACTTCGTCGATGCCAAGGGGCGGATCCGCTATCACCAGTTCGGCGAGGGCGACTACGACAAGGCCGAGAAGGTCATCCAGGACTTGCTTGCCGAAGCGGGCGCCGCGAAGGCCGCGACACCTGCCGTGACGCCGGACGCCACGGGTGCGCAGGCCGCACCCGACCTCGACAACGTGCGCTCGGCCGAGACCTACATCGGCTATCAGCAGGCGTCGAACTTTGCCTCGCCCGAAGGACTGACGAGCGATGTCGCGCGGAACTACACCATCGGCGCTCCGCGCCTCAATCGCTGGGGGCTGGACGGGAACTGGACGGTGGGCGCCGAGCAGGCGACGCTGAACCGGGCGAATGGCGGCATCACCTACCGGTTCCGCGCGCGCGATCTCCATCTGGTCCTTGGCGCGGGCGCCGACGGCAAGCCGGTGCGCTTCCAGGTGAAGGTGGACGGCAAGGCGCCGGCAGAAAGCCACGGTGCCGATATCGACGCGGCGGGCAACGGCACCGTCACCCAGACGCGCCTCTACCAGCTCGTGCGCCAGTCGGGCGAGGTCGCTGAACGCACCTTCGAGATCCGCTTCCTCGACCCGGGTGTCCAGGCCTTCGTCTTCACCTTCGGCTGACCGCCCTTCCCGGAAGGCGTCGCCGGGCGCCGGTCAGGCCGCCTGCGCGGCAAAGGCACGCAGCCCGGGCAGATCGATCACCGTGACGCGGCCGTAGGTGATCGCCAGCAGGCCATGCGTCTCCATCCGGCGCACGGCAAGATTGACCTTTTGCCGCGTGACGCCGGACAGATAGCCGATCTCTTCCTGCGTCAGCGGTATCTCGGCCTTGCCCAGGGGATAGAGGCGCGGATTGAACATCGCCAGCAGGCAGTTGGCGACGCGCAGGACGGGCTCGGTAAGGCGGTCGTTCTCGACCATGGCCATCAGTTGGCCGAGCCGTTCGTTGACGTGTTCGAGCAGGAAGCGGTTGAAGGGGATGCTGCAGTCAAGCAGCTTGAAGAACAGCGCGGCGGGCAGGCACGCCACGCGCGAGGTGCGCAGCGCGACGGCGTCGTAGTGCCAGGCTTCGGCCTTGATGACCGTGCCCTCGCCGAACCAGGCGCCGGCCGGAAT
Source organism: Cupriavidus sp. 05T41 (assembly GCF_056396525.1). Classification (NCBI taxonomy): domain Bacteria; kingdom Pseudomonadati; phylum Pseudomonadota; class Betaproteobacteria; order Burkholderiales; family Burkholderiaceae; genus Cupriavidus; species Cupriavidus sp. 05T41. The sequence goes on along the minus strand of NZ_JBFTLQ010000010.1, from coordinate 96,103 downwards.
GCCGGCGAACGTCATCAGCCGGCCTTCGCTCGACGTATTGCACACCTTGACCAGCCCGTCCACCACGCCGAACCAGCAATGGCTCGGCTCGCCGCGCCGGCACACGTAGCCGTCCGGCGCTACCACTCGCAGGCTGGTTCCGGCGCGCACCTGCGCTTGCAGCCCGGGGTCGAGCGCCCCGAACCACGGCGCGGTGAGTAGCAACTGGTCGATCGTGTCCATGGCTTGCGGGGTTGGCTTGTGTGTCGGCCGGCTCCGGCGCGGGATTGCCGCGGATTGTTGCGCACGGGACAGACTTGCGCCGCGCCCATGCCTAGAGTGGCAACCATCGAAGACGCGCGCAATGCCAGCCATGGCATGACGCGAAGCGTTCCGCCGCATATTCTGCGGGAATTCGCGCGCGCGGCCAACCGGAGACGATGATGGAGACTTCACTCGGCGCGCTGATCGCGCAGGCTGCCGCGCGCTTCGGCGACAAGACGGCGCTGGTGGCCGACGGGCAACGCTATTCCTTTGCCGAACTGGACCGCCTGTCGTCCGGCGTGGCCACCCGCCTGCTGCAACGCGGACATGGCCATGGCACCACGATCTCGCTCTACGCGCCCAACTGCGCGCAATGGATCGTGGCCTACTACGGCATCCTCAAGGCGGGCTGCATCGCCAACCCGCTCAACCTGATGCTGACAGCGCCGGAGGCGGCCTACGCGGTGGGCGACTGCGGCGCGTCGGTGGTGTTCGGGGAAGGCGACAAGCTGCTGGCGCTGCGCGAGGCGCTGGGCGAGGCCTGCCCGGCACTGGTCTCGCTGCAGGGCACCACGGCAGGCATGGAAGCGTTCGCCGACTGGACCGGCACGCCGCCCGACCCGGGCCTGCGCCTGGACCAGGACCGCCTCGGCGAGATCAGCACGATCGGCTACACCTCGGGCACCACCGGCAAGCCCAAGGGCGCCGTGCTCTCGCACCGGTCGATCCTGATGAACACCGCCATGACCGCGACCATGCACGGGCGAACCGAGGCGGATACCGTGGTCAGCGCGCTGCCCTTGTCGCACGTGTACGGCAACATCGTCATGAACTGCGCGATGGCGTATGGCATGACGCTCGTGCTGCACGCCGTGTTCAGGCCGGAAGTGGTGCTGCAGAGTATCGCCACGCATCGCGCCACCCTCTTCGAAGGCGTGCCGACGATGTACATGTACCTGCTGGACTATCCGCAGTTCGGCGACTACGACATCAGTTCGCTCACGCGCTGCACGGTGGGCGGCCAGACCATGCCGGTGGCGAAGATGGAGCAAGTGCAGGCGCGCTTCGGCGCACCACTGCTTGAGCTGTGGGGAATGACCGAGCTGGGCGGCCTGGGCACCACCCATTGCCTGCTCGGCCCGCGGCGGCTCGGCTCGATCGGCATCCCGCTGCCCTTCATGCAGGCGCGCATCGTGCGCGCCGATGCCGCCGGCACCGTCCTGCCGCCGCATGAAGTGGGCGAACTGGTGCTCAAGGGGCCGCTGACGATGGACGGCTATCTCAACCGCCCGGATGCCACGGCGCAGGCCATCGACGCCGAGGGTTTCCTGCATACCGGCGACCTCGCGTACATGGACAGCGACGGCTATATCTTCGTGGTCGACCGCCTCAAGGACATGATCATCACCGGTGGCTTCAATATCTATCCGGCCGAACTCGAAAGTGTGCTGTGCGAGCATCCCGCCGTGGCGATGGCGGCGGTGGTCGGTGTGGCCGACGCGTTGAAGGGCGAGCTGGCCAAGGCATTCATCGTTCCCGCCCGCGGGCACGTCGTCACGGAAGAGGCCTTGCTGGCGTTTTGCCGCACGCGGCTCGCCGCCTACAAGGTGCCAAGGCTGGTGGCGTTCGTGGACGACCTGCCCAAGACCGGGTCGGGCAAGATCCTGCGGCGCGCGCTGCGCGGCTGAGCGCAGCGCGCGTGCGGGCACGGGGCGCCTGCACGCGCGCCGGTGGCTGGCCCGGCTCAGCGCTGCGGACTATCGAGCAGCGTCCAGCGGTCCGGCGCGTCTTCGTTCGCGGCGGACAACACGAGGGTCTGCCCGCACGCCTCGCAGCGGTAGACAAAGCCCGTGCCGCGCATGGCTTCGCGCAGCATGGTGACCTTGGCCAGCCGGGGGTGTGGCGGGAAATGGCCGGGTCGGTCCACTTGCGTGATGCATAGATCGCAGAGTGACATGCCTGCCTCCGTTTGGATGGCCACGCGGGCCGGGAAATGCTGTGGTGCAGCATTTCATCCAGTATAGAGGTGTTTCGCCGCACGGCATGGCTTTATCGTGCGGGCCGTCGCGCCGCCGCCTCACTCGCGCCGGACGGCGGCGCGGCGGCCGCCAGCAGGCGGCGCGCCGTCAGCCTGGCGCCCGATGCCTGGCGGGCCTGGTTGCACAGGTGTGCGTGCCTGGCAGGAAAGACCCGATCCCGGCACCGCGGACTTGACAGCCTTCGGACGATGCGCCGCGCATGCCGGCAGCTCAGTTCCGTGCCTCCATGCGCCTGGTCAGGGCCGCCCGTTCCTGCACCGCGCTCCCCAGCAGCGAAAAGCCGACGAGCTGGCCGCTCGCGGCATCGGTGCAGAGCGCGCGCAGTGATTCGTCCACCGGGCCGGCGGCCTGTTCGACCAGCCAGTCGCCGCTGCCCGGCGGGGGCGCTGCCACCACGGCGGGCACCGCGGGCGTCTTCACGCTGACCGGCATCACCGGGAACACCACCGGCGTCGGCTCGCCGCACAGCGTGCGCGCGAGCGCGCGCGCGGCGTGCGTGATCGGCAGCACATAAGGCTGCACCTTGCCTTCGATCTCGGCGCAATCGCCCAGGGCATACACATCTGGCGCGCTGGTGCGGCAGCAGGCGTCGGTGCGGATGCCCTGGCCGGTGTCGATGCCCGCCGCGCGCGCCAGCGCGGTGCGCGGTGCCAGCCCGATGGCCGACACCACGAGATCCGCATCGAGCGTGCCGCCGTCGGCCAGCGTCAGGCGGTAGCCCAGCCCTCGTGCTCGATGGTGCTGACGCTGCGCCCGAGCAGCATGCGCACGCCGTGCCGGTGCAGGCCGCGCGCGTAGACATGGCCGGCGGCTTGCGGCAGCAGCCGCGACAGCGGCGCGGCGGCGGGGTCGATCAGCGACACGACGAAGCCGGCCGAGGCCAGGTCGTTGGCAAATTCGCAGCCGATCAGCCCGGCGCCGAGAATGGCGACCGAGCGGCAGTTCGCCAGCGCCAGGCGGAAGCGCGCGTAGTCGCGCAGGTCGTTGATGCACAACACGTCGGCGGCGCCCGTGCCCCGCAGCGGCGGCCGGCGCGGATCGGCGCCCACGGCCAGCACCAGCCGGCTGTATTCCAGCGCCGTGCCGTGCGATTCGACGGCATGCGCCTCCGCACGGATGCGCCCGACCACCTGGTGCGTGCGCACCGTCGCGCCGAGTTGCCGTGCCATCGCGGCGGCATCGAAGTTCGCCAGCGCGGCGGGCGCCTTCTTCAGCGCCAGCGCGTTGGACAGCATTGGCCCCCGCCCCCGCCCGCGACGCACCGCGTTCATCTCACTCCGCGCTGGCGCCGGACTCCTTGGCCACCTTGGTCCATTTGCTCGTCTCCGCACGAATGAAGCCGGCCAGCTGCGCGGGCGTCATGTCGCCGGCGGTCACGCCCTGTTCCTCGAAGCGCTTCTGCACTTCCGGCAGTTTCAGCACCTTCGCCAGTTCGGCGCCGATGCGCTGCTCGACGGCCGGCGGGGTGCCGTGCGGGGCCATCACGGCGTACCAGGTGGTGACCTCGAAGCCCTTCACGCCGCTCTCGTCCAGCGTGGGCACGCCGGGGTAGGCGCCGGAGCGCCTGGCCGTCGTCACGGCGAGCGCCTTGACCTTGCCGCTGCGCACATGGGGCGCGGCCGACGGGCTGGTCTCGATGGCCATCTGGATCTGGCCGGCGATCAGGTCGGTCATCATCGGCGCGCCGCCCTTGTAGGGCACGTGGGCGATATCGGTGCCGGTCATCGAGCGGAACAGCTCGCCGGACAGGTGCTCGGTGCTGCCGGTGCCGGCGGAGCCGTAGTTGACCTTGCCGGGATGCGCCTTGATGTAGGCGATCAGTTCGGGCACCGTCTTCGCCGGGATGGACTGGTTGACCAGCAGCACGTTGGGGGTCAGCGCGGCCAGGCCGATCGGGTCCAGGTCCCTGGTGAAGTCGTAGGGCAGGGTCTTGTAGATGCCGGGCGCCATGGTGTGCGCCACGGTGGCCAGCAGCAGGGTGTAGCCATCCGGCTGGGCGCGCGCCACGATGCCGGCGCCGAGCGTGCCGCCGGCGCCGGGCCGGTTGTCGACCACCACCGGCTGGCGCAGCGCCTCGCCGAGCTTCTGGCCGATGGTGCGGCCGATGATGTCGGTGGTGCCGCCGGCGGCGAAGGGCACCACCAGCGTGACCGGCTTGGCGGGCCACGGGTCCGCCGCGAAGGAGGCGGCGCCTGCCGACATGAGGATGGTGCCGAGGATGCCGGCGAGCGCGGCGCGGCGGGCGGTGGACTGCATGGTGTCTCCTGGAGGGATGGTTCTTGTCGTCGGCGCGCGGGCCGGCTGCCGCGCGTGCGCGCGGCGCCGGGCCAATGCAGGGCATGCGCCGGCGCGGCGCGATGGTGGCGTGACTGTACGAAGCGCGGCGAGGCGGCGCCAGTCACGTTACGGCAAGGGGTCTTCAGGATTCGTGAAGGGTGGCGCCGGGCCAGCGGCCTTCCCTGACCAGCGTGCGGGTCACGCTGGCCAGCACGGTGCGCGCCGCCAGCCCGGCCGGGGATAGCTCGTCGTCGGACAGGCTGACCAGCATGTTGGGCCGGCACACCGCGCCGTTCGTGCCACTGGCGCCGCCGCCGTCGGCGATCTCGATCATGTCGAGTGGCTCGCCGAGCAGCCGCGCCACCGCCGCGCCGGGCTGGATGGTGGCGCCCAGGCCGGCGCGCACCGCGTCCATCAGCATCGCCAGGCCGTCGATCTCGGCCACCACATTGGGCTGGTGCCGGCTGCGCGCGAAGGCCTTGTTGAGCAGGGCGCGCAGGCCATGCGGGCTGCTTGGCAGGATCAGCGGCAGGGCGCCGAGCTGTTCGAGCTCCACCGGCGCGCCCGCGGGCATGCCGGCCTGGCCCGTGCGCGCAATCACGAACAGGCGTTCCTCGAGCAGCGGCGTCACGCTCCAGCGCTGGCTGCCCTCGATCTGGAACAGCACGGCCAGGTCGAGCTGGCGCGCGCCGATCATCGCGGCCAGGTTGCCGGACAGGTTCTCCACCAGGTGCAGGCGGATATCGGGATAGCGCTCGCGCATGGCCAGCATGAAGGGCAGCCCGAGCACGGCGATCGTGCTGGGCGCCATGCCCACGCTCACATGGCCGGACAGGCGCGCGAGCTGGGCCGCGCGCACGGCGTCATCGGCATGGCGGATGGCCAGCTGCGCCTGGCGCCAGAAGGCCAGGCCCGCGTCGGTGGGCACGGTGCCACTGGAGGTGCGCTGCAGCAGCCGCGTGGACAGCTCGCTCTCCAGCCGGCTGATCTGCTGGCTCAGGGCGGAGGTGACCACGCCCAGCTTCTGCGCCGCCTGGCCCATGCTGCCCAGTTCCACCACCTGGACGAAATAGCGTAGCTGTCGAAGTTCCATGTTCCTTTCCCGATTCCCGTGCCCGAAGCAACAGCCGGCATTGTGCACGCCTTGCGGCGAGGCCCGCGCGGCGCCGGCCCCGGCGACCGCGCGAGGCTTCTCCAATCACCCATGTCATATAGATGATGTGGTTGACGTGAGGGTGAGCGACCCATATGATGGGGCACGCTTCGCAGCGCCGGATCCCTCCCGCCCCCGTCCCCTTCCCATCGGCTGCCCATCTTGCTGACCGAATTCCTCCTGTCGCAGACGCACCTGTCGCTGTTCCAGCTTGCCTGCCTGGTGCCGATCGTCATTTGGGCCTATACGATATTCGGGCTCACCGGGTTCGGCTCTTCCATCATGGCCATGCCGCTGCTGACCCAGATCGTGCCGTTGCGCACGGCCGTGCCGATGATCCTGTTCTTCGATCTGGTCGCCGGAACGCTGCTGGGCCTGCGCAGCCGCCGGCAGGTGAATACGGCAGAGTTGCGGCGGCTGGTGCCGGGCGTGCTGGCCGGCATGGCGTGCGGCCTGGCATTGCTGATGCATGCGCCGGAACGCCCGCTGCTGCTGGTGCTTGGCCTGTTCGTGCTGCTGCACTCCGCATGGAGCCTGCTGTTCAAGCGCGGCTACAGTGAACTGGATCCGCGGCTGTCGGTGCCGTTCGGCCTCGCCGGCGGCGTGCTGACCGCGCTGTTCGGCACCGGCGGCCCCGTCTACACCATCTACCTGGCCGGCCGGCTGCGCGATCCCGGGCAGCTGAGGGCCACCACCAGCACGCTGATCGTGCTGACCGCTTTCGCAAGGCTGGCGATGTTCGCGGCGGCGGGACTGTACGCCAATACCGCCATCTTCGTGCTGGCGGCCGTGCTGATGCCTTGCGCGATCGCCGGCTATCTCGCCGGCGGCTGGCTGCACCGGCGCATCGCGCCGGCGAAGGTCATCCACGCGGTATGGGGCGTCCTCGTCATGGCCGGACTCGGCCTGGTCTATCGCAGCGCGCTGGGCTGAGCGCCGGGCGCGCCGCGGCCGTGTCGCTCAGCGGCGCGCCACGACGGGCGCCGCCACGCCTTCCATCCGCACGTTGACGCAGGCCGGACGGCCCGATGCGATGGCGCGCCGCACGGCAGGCAAGAGCTGGTCCGGCGCCTGCACAAGCTCGCCGTGCCCGCCGAAGGCCGCGCACACCTGGTCGTAGCGGGTGGGCAGCAGTTCGCAGCCGACCAGCCGCTCCTTGCCATAGCTGTTGAGCTGGATCTGGTACTCGGCATTCCAGCGCGCGTCGTTGCCGACCACGGCGACGAACGGCAAGCCGTAGCGCACCGCGGTATCGAACTCCGCGACATGGAAGCCGGTGGTGCCGTCGCCCATCATGGCGATCACTGGCGCATCCGGCTGCGCCAGCCGTGCCGCCAGCGCCATCGGCAGGCCCGCGCCGATGGCGCCCGCGGGCCCGTTGATGACGCGGTGCGGCGCATGCAGGCACGCCTGCGCCCACTGCCCGAACTCGCCGCCGTCGGACACCAGCACCGCATCCGGGTGGCTATCCAGGATGGCTTGCAGCGGGCGGCATACCTGGACCGGGTGCAGCGCCCCGGCGGCCGTGGCGGTGTTCCATGCATCGGGCCGGTAGCGGATGGCGGCCGCCACTTCGTCCAGCCACGCGCGGTGCCGCTGCGGCCCGCTTGCTCCGGCCACGAGCTGCGCGATGGCGCTGCCGACGTCCGCGCGCCGTGCGAAGCGCAGGCGGTCGCCGGCGGCGCGGCGGCTGCGCGCGAGCTCGCTCTCGTCAGCATCGATCTGCAGGAAGCTGCAGTCGGCCGCAAAGGCGGGCGCGCCGCCGAACCTGAGCGTGAAGTCGAGGCGCTTGCCCAGCAACAGCACGCAGTCGGCCTGCGCCAGCATCTGCGCGAATGCACCGAGGCTGGGATCGTTGTTGCCGCGCGGGCTCTCCATGCCGACCACGGGAATGCCCGTGCGCGCCTCCAGCTCGGCGGTGCGCACGCGTGCGCGCGCGGTCAGCCAGGCCGGGCCGGCAAGGATCAGCGGGCGCCGCGCGCCCGCCAGCGCCGACAGCACGGCGGATGCGTCCTGCGCAGCGAGCGCGGGCGCGTGCGCCGGGACGGCGATGGAGGCGGGCACGCCGGCCTCCCGCACGGCGTCCTCCAGCGCATCGGTGGGCAGGCTCAGGTGCACCGGGCCGGGCCGGCCGGAGGCCGCGATCTGCATGGCCAGCGCCATGTCGGCGGCGATGCTGTCCGCGCCGGCGCAGGTCCAGGCTGCCTTGGCTACCGGCGCCGCCATCTCGGCCTGGCGCATTTCCTGGAAGGCGCCGAAGCCGTGCTGCCGGTTCGGCGCATGGCCCGACAGCAACACCAGCGGCGACTCCGACATCTGCGCGGTGTAGAGCGCGGAGACCGCATTGGCGTGGCCGGGCCCGCCGGTGACCATGGCCACGCCGAACTCGCCGGTCAGGCGCGCCCAGGCATCGGCCATGTGCACGGTGGCGGCCTCGTGGCGCGTGTGCAGCAGCCCGACGCCGGCGTCGAGGCAGGCGTCGAAGACCGGCATGATGTGATTGCCCGACAAGGTGAATATGCGCTTGACGCCGGCCTGTGCCAGCGTGCCGGCGAGCGCGTCTGCGCCGCGGTGAGACTTCGCCATTTGCTTTCCTGCTTGAGCTGGATATCGAGGGATTTGCCGGGTTGCTCGTACATGATGACCAGGGCTTCGACGTTGAGCGCCGCCGGGGGGTGCCCGGCCTCGCTTGCCATCGGCACCTCGGGCAGGGCCGGCAGGCGCTGCGGCGAAGTGGTCACCACAGCCCGCAGTTTGCCACCCTTGAGGTTGCCGACCAGCGCCGTCATCTCTTCTTCAGCTCTCCTCCACCTCCGGACTTTCCTCAGGCCGCCTCCTCCTCCAGAATCGTCTGCCCCGGAGCGACGCGGGTGAACTGCACGGGTGAGCGGGTCAGTTGCAGCGTGCCGCCGCGCTGGCGCACCACGGTGAAGCTGGAGCCTGGCAGGTCGCCGGTGGCCGGGAAGTCTTCGCGGAAATGCGCCCCGCGCGAGTCTTCGCGTGAGAGCGCGGCTTCCACGATGGCCTGGCTAACGCCGATCAGGCTCCTGAGGTTCATCCAGTCATGCCAGGTGACGTTGAACCCGCGCTGGCCGTCGGCCACGCCGGTGGCCAGCAGCGTGCGCTCCAGCTCCGCGAGGCGATGACGGGCCCGCAGCAGGCCATCGCGCGTGCGCATGATGCCTACTTCGTCCCACATGCAGTCGAAGAGCGCCTCGCGGACCGGTTCGAGACTGCCCGGCCGCTGGCCGAAGGGCGCCTCCATGGCCGCGACAGCGGCCGCGATGGCGGCTTCATCGGGCGCGCGCAGCGCCCCGTTGCGGCGGGTCCAGGCTGCCATGCTGTCGCCGGCGATGCCGCCGAACACGGTCGAGTTGGCGACCCCGTTGCCGCCGAGCCGGTTCGCGCCATGCACGCCGCCGGTATCCTCGCCGGCGGCGAACAGGCCGTGCAGTTCGGTGCTGCAGTCGGGACGGAACTGCAGGCCGCCCATCATGTAGTGGGCGGTCGGCACCACCTCGACGAGGTCGCCCGCGAGATCGAAGCCGCAGTCGCCGCAACGCTCCACCATGCCCTTGAACTGCTTGCGCACCTTGTCCGGGCCGAGATGCCCCATCTGGATATAGACGCCGCCGTTGGGCGAAGTCCGGCCGGCACGCATCTCGGCGTAGATCCCGCGCGAGACGATGTCGCGCGTGGCACGCTCGCCGCGCGCATCGTAGTTGTGCATGAAGCGTTCCTTGCTCCCGTTCAGCAGGTAGCCGCCGGCGCCGCGCAAGCCCTCTTCGAGCACCGTGCCGGTCATGCGCGTGTCCGTGCCGGCCAGCAGCCCGGTGGGGTGGAACTGCACCATCTCCATGTCGCGCAGGGGCAGCCCGGCGCGCAGCGCCATCGCCAGGCCGTCGCAGCTCTTGTCGCCCGATGGCGTGTGGAATTTGTACATGGTCGGGCCGCCGCCGGTGGCCAGCAGCACCGCCTTGGCCTGCACGAAGACGAACTCGCCGCTGCGCATGTCGATCATCAGCACGCCGGCCAATGCCTGGCCATCGGGGGTCTTGATCAGCTCGACCGCGCGGTGCTCCTCCAGCCGGCCGATGCCGCGGCTCCAGACCTGCTCGGCCAGCCGGTTGATGATCTCGATGCCGGTCAGGTCGCCCTTGTGCACGGTGCGGTCGAAGGTCTGCCCGGCGAAGGCCTTCTGGTGGACCGTGCCGTCGGGGTTGCGGTCGAAGAAGCAGCCCAGTTCGTTCTCGAGTTCGTGGATGCGCTCCACCGCCTTGGTGACCAGCGTCCAGGCCAGCTCCTGGTCGGACAGCCATTTACTGCCTTCCACGGTGTCCATGAAGTGGCGCTCGACCGAATCGCCCTGCGCCAGCGCCACGTTGTAGCCGCCCTGGACCATGCGGGTGCAGCCGCACTTGCCGAGCAGCCCCTTCACCGCCACGGTGATCGAGAGTTCCGGCGCGTTCTGGTGCGCGTGCAGGGCGGCGAACAGGCCCGCCCCGCCGGAACCGAGGATCAGCACATCGGTCTGCAGTCGTGTGATTTTCATGGCTTTGCCACTCCAAGGCTGGCCAGCACGGCGGCGCGCTGGTCGGCGGTGTTCTGCCTGACGGCGGTATAGAGGCTCTGGCCGTGGCTGTCCATGGCCACCAGCAGGGGCCCGAAATCACGGATCCTGAACTTCCACAGCGATTCCGGGTTGAGGTCGTCGAGATCGACGTCCTCGATCTGCTCGACCCATGTGGTCTCGAGCGCGGCGGTGCCGCCGATGATGGCCAGGTACGCACCGCCCAGTTCGCCGAACGCCGCGAGCGAATCCTCGCGCATGCCGCCCTTGCCCACGATCATGCGCACCCCGCACCGGCGCATCAGCGGCTGGGTGAAGCGCTCCATGCGGTCCGAGGTGGTGGTGCCGATGCACACCGGCTGGTAGCCGGCGGGGTGCTCGGCGCTGGCGGGCACCTTGCGGACATTGGGCGCGGTGTGGATCACGGCGTGGCCGGCGAGGTCGAAGCGCGTGGTGCGCTGCCGGTCGAACATGTGGATCTGGGTGGCGTCGCGGATGCCGAACAGGGTCTGCTGCAAGGTCACGGTGTCGTTGACGCGCAGCCGGCGGACCTGTTCCTCGGTCACGGGCATGGAGAGTTCGTAGTGCGCCATGGTCAGAATCCGTAGCTGACGCCGTCAGCGCTGAAGGTGGCACTCGCGCGGCGCGCGGAGTGGCACTGCATGTTGACGGCGATGGGGTTCATGGTGATGTGCGTGGAGGCCAGCTCGATATGCACCGCATAGGCGGTCGCATCGCCGCCCAGGCCCTGCGGGCCCACGCCGAGCCGGTTGACTGCCAGCGACAGCTCGGCTTCCAGCGCCGCGCCCGCGGGGTCGGCGCAGCGCGTGCCGAGCGCGCGCGTGGCGGCGCGCTTGGCGAGCGCCACGCACAGGTCCGAAGTGCCGCCCAGGCCGACGCCGACGATCGTCGGCGGGCAGGTCTTGCCGCCTGCGGCGATCACGCTGTCGATCACGAAGGTCTTGATCGCATCGATGCCCTCGGCGGGAATCGCCATCTTGAGGAAGGAGTTGTTCTCCGAGCCGCTGCCCTTGGGCACCATCTCCAACGTCAGCCGGCCGGGCGTGTCGTCGAAGTCGATATGGATCACCGGCACCTCGATGCCGCAGGAGGTATGGTTGTTCTGGCGCGTCAGCGGGTGCACCACCGACGAGCGCAGCGGATGTTCGCGCGTGGCGCGCTCGCAGCCGCGGCGGATGGCCTGCTTGAATGCATGCCCGTCGACCGCGACGCCGGTGCCGATCACCATGTTGTAGATCGGCACGCCGGTGTCCTGGCACAGCAGGTTGTCGGTCTGCTCCGCAATGGCGATGTTCTTGCTCATGGTGGCCAGGACGCTGCGCGCCGTGGCCGAGGTTTCCTGCGCCTGCAGGCGCCCGATGCCCGCCTTGACGTCGGGCGGCAGGATCTTCAGCGCGCGGATATACAGTTCCCTGGCCGTGTCCTCCAGGGCGGAAAGATTGATTTGCATGCTGGTCCCCGATGCTTGGCTGCGATGGTTGCCGGCGCTCGCCGGCGCGCCGGTCCTGCGTTTTGTCTCGCGCCCGGCTGGCGCTAGGTTGGCGCTCAGTTGGCGCTCAGTTGGCAGTGAGGTTGCGGTTCCTGACGACCTTCTCCCACCGCAGCGATTCCGCGGCGATGGCCGTGCCCAGTTGCTGCGGCGTGTTGCCGACCGGCTTCATGCCCTGCGCAAGCAGGCGCGCCTGGGTGTCGGGATCGGCCAGCACCTTGACGGTGTCTTGCTGGACCTTGCTGAGGATGTCGGGCGGGGTGCCGGCCGGCATGACGAAGCCGAACCAGCCCGTGACGTTTTCCAGGCCCGTGAGGCCGGCTTCGGTCGCGGTAGGCACGTCGGGCAGCATCGGCGAGCGTTCGGTGCCGGTGACCGCGAGCGCGCGCAGCTTGCCGCCCTTCACGAACTGCGACGCGGCCGCGATATTGCCCACCATCAGCTGGAGCTGCCCGGCCATCAGGTCGTTGTAGGCCAGCGATTCGCCCTTGTAGGGAACGTGCGTGATATTGACGCCGGCGGCATCGGCGAACGCCTCGCCCGCCATGTGGACCTGGCTGCCGGTGCCGGCGGAGCCGAAGTTGAGCTTGCCCGGCTGCGACTTCGCCAGCGCGACCAGCTCCTTCAGGTTCCTGGCGGGCAGGCCCGGGTTCACGACCACCAGCATGGGCCCGCTCGCCACGCTGGTGATGAAGGCGAAGTCCCTCGCGCTATAGGGCAGTCGCTGGTAGATGTACTGGTTGACGGTGAACATGCTGCCGGAGGCCAGCATCATCGTGTAGCCGTCGGCCGGGGCTTTTGCCGTCACCTGCGCGCCGACCGCGCCGCCCGCGCCCAGCCGGTTTTCGATCACCACGCTCTGCTTCCACATTTCGCCCAGCTTCTGGCCGACCACGCGTCCGAGCACGTCGGTGCTGCCGCCCGCCGCGAAGGGAACGATCATCGTGACCGGCTTGCTGGGCCACGTATCGGCGCGGGCGCTCCCGACGCAGAGCGCCGTGGCGGCGCACAGGCTAAGCGAAGCCCAGATCCTGCGGCTTGTGGATGATGCGGACAACGTCATTGCGGTCTCCTTTTGTGCAGGTGGAAATGGCGCCGCTTCATGCGGCGGCGCTCATCGTGGTCGGCCTACGAAAACAGCGAAAGCATGAACGCCAGGCCAGTGCACAGCCCGGCGCCGAGACTGAGCGCGATCCAGTCCTTGCGCAGGCCGGTCCATGGCCGGAACTCGATCAGCAACAGGCGGATGCCGCCCATCAGGTGGAGCGACAGCAGGATCACCAGGCCCCACTCGCCGGCCTTGAACAAGGGGTTGTCGGCGAGCCTGAGGAAGCCGTCGAGGGCCGCCTCGCCATGGATGGCTTGCCCGAGCGCCCAGAAGTGCAGCGGCAGGAAAAGCGCGAGCCCGAGGCCCGACAGCCGGTGGATCAGGAAGGCCCAGTAGGCGGCGTGGTTGCGCGCGCGCATGTCGTTCTTCTTCATGGCATCACCACCGCGTAGACCGCGCGCAGGCCGGCGCAGGCCAGCAACGCGCCGAACAGCCACGCGGCGGCGACCACGCTGCGCGAGCGCCAGGCCAGCCATTCCTCGGCGATGCGCATCAGGCCGACCGGCACGTGCACGGTACAGGCCAGCACGAAACAGGCGTAGAAGGCGCCGAACAGCCAGTTGCCGCGCGTGCGCGCCAGCACCTCGGCGCCGGACAAGCCGCCACGCACGGCGACCATGATCACGGCGATATGCCCCACCACGCACAGTGCCAGCACCATGGCGCTGAGGCGCTGCCAGTACCAGAGCCTGGCCTGGGTGGCGACCGACAGGGTCTCGTTCATAGCTCCCCCTTCATGGCGGCCTTGGCGACCTTGTGCTTGAGGCCGGCGATGGCGGCGGTCGGCGCAAGCTGCTTGGGGCATCGCTCGGTGCACGAGCCTTGCGTGTGGCAGCTGTGGCAACCGGCGTCGCCGGCAACCGCGCGCAGGCGCTCGGCGCCCCGCACGTCGCGCACGTCGTTGACCAGCGTCCATGCGCGGTTCAGCGCGGCCGGCCCGAGATAGTCGGGGCGCCAGCCGACCACATCGCAGGAGGCGTAGCAGACCCCGCAGCCGATGCACTCGATGCCGGCATCGGCGGCCTTGCGCTCGGGCGAGGCCGGCGCGACGCTTGCGAACGGGTCGTGCCGCGTCGCCGCACCCTTGAACTGTCCCTTCGCGGCAGCCCACTTGTCGAAGAACGTGCTCATGTCCGTCGCCAGGTCCTTGATCACCGGCAGGTTCGACAGCGGGGCGATCTCCAGCGCATTGCCTTTCGCGACTTTCGCGACGTGCGTGCGGCAGGTCCAGCAAGCCTTGCCGTTGACGGTCATGGCGCAGGAGCCGCACATGCCGACGCGGCATGCGAAGCGGTAGCCCAGGTCCGGTTCGAGATGACGCTGGATGTAGGTCACCACATCGAGGATGGTCTGGCTGGCGTTGCGCGGCACCGTGTAGACGACGAACTCGCCGTCCTCATTGCCGCGCCATACACGAACGTTGAGTGTTGTCATGGGGATCGTCTCGGGGGTGGTGTTCAGTGCGCCGCGGCCTTGGGCGCCGGGGACCGGTCTGCTCGCTCTTCTTTTCGTATTGTTTCGGATTGCGTTGCGAACAAAAAGCTAGTAATTCTCTTGTCCAGATAAAGAAAACCTTTGCGTTCGCGCGTGCCGCTTCTTGCGCAGGCGCATCCCGCTTGCCGCTTGCCTGGAGCCGCGCCGATGCCTTCCATCCGTACCATCAAGACCTTCCTGGCAGTGGCCCGGTACGGCACGCTGGCAGCCGCGGGCAAGCAGGTCGGACTCACGCCCGCGGCCGTCGGGCTGCAGATCCGCGCGCTCGAGGAGGACCTGAACTGCCAGTTGTTTGACCGCAGCGCGCGCGCCGCGATTCTCAATCCCGCCGGGCGCAGCATGGTCCCGGAGCTCGAGGCGCTGGTGCAGCGGTACGAGGCGCTTGCGGCCGGGCGGGAAGACGGCCTGTCGGGGACGGTGCTGGTGGGCGCGCTGGTGTCGGTGCTGATGGGCGCGTTCGCCGACGCACTGTGGACCATCAAGCAGGAACACCCGCGGCTCGACGTGCGCCTGTTCGCCGGCCTCTCGGCCGCTTTTGCCCTCAAGGTCGAGCAGGGCGAACTGGACGCCGCGGTGGTTACGCGCTCGCCGCGCGCCCTGGCCGCGAACCTGGTATGGACCGAGCTGTACACGGAGCCGATGGTGCTGATCGTGCCGCGCCACCCGCATTTCTTCCTGCCCGGGGAGGGCATGGAGATCCTACGCGAAGCGCCCTTCATCCGCTTCGAGCCGGGCACGTGGACAGGCAACCTGGTGCAGGAGGTACTGGACCGGTGTGGCGTCACGGTGAATGAGAGCATGCAGTTGAACTCGAACGAAGCGATCATCGAACTGGTTCGCCAGGGCTTTGGCGTATCGATCGTGCCGCGCCTTGCCAATGTCACGTGGGAGGGCGACAGCCTGCTGCGCCTGGTGCCGCTCGAGGGTATCGACGTGTGGCGCCACGTAGGGTTGCTGGAGCGCACGACACATGCGCGCACGGCATTCACCGACGTCATCAAGGGATACTTCCGGCACAGTGGGGCCATTCGCGGCGGCAAGCCGGCACAGACCGTGCACGCGCGGCGCACAGCCTCGTGATACCCGCCGCGAGGACGCGCCGGGGTCAGTCGGCGTGGATGTCCTGTTCCTTGATCAGCCTGGCCCAGCGCGCGACTTCACTGTTGAAGTAGGTCGCGAAGGCCGCGCTCGCCAGCGGCGCCGGCGTGAAGCCGCTGGCGATGATGCGATCGCGCACGCCCTTGTCCTCCAGCATCTTCGTCACCGAGTTGCCGACCTTGTCGATCACTGCCTGCGGCGTGCCCGCCGGCATCATCAGGCCGGTCCAGTTCTCGACGATGAGATCCGGGAAGCCGGCCTCGGCCACGGTCGGCACGTCCGGCATCAAGGGATGGCGCTCGCGCGTCGTCACGGCCAGGGCGCGCAGCTTGCCGCCCTTCACGTTCTGCAGCGATTCCGGGAAATTGGAGAACACCACGTCGATCTGCCCGCCGATCAGGTCGGTGAGGGAGGGGGTGCCGCCCTTGTAGGGCACATGGACGATGCTGGTCTTGCTGAGCCGCTCGAACAGCGCCAGCGCCAGGTGCGGAGGCGTCCCATTGCCGCTCGAGCCGGCGCTCAGGCGGCCCTTGCGCGCCGCTTCGGCGAGGTCCTTGAGGGACTTGACCGGCGAGCTGGCCGGCACCACCACCATCATCGGCGACGAGGCGATGCGCGCGACCGGCACCAGGTCCTTCTGCATATTGAAGGGCAGGCGCGGGAACAGCGACACATTGGACGAATGCGCCAGCGTCACCGCCAGCCAGGTATAGCCGTCCGCGCCGGCGCGGGCGACTTCCGCCGCGCCGATATTCGCGTTGCCGCCAGGCTTGTTCTCCACCACCACCGGCTGCTTCCATTCCTCGGCCAGGTACTGGCCGACCTGCCGCGCCGAGATGTCGGTCAGGCCGCCTGCTGCAAACGGCACGACATAGCGGACCGGCTTGGCCGGGAAGGGTGCGGGCGCGTTGCTCGCGCCGGCCGGTACCGCCAGCAGCGCAAGCAGTACCAGCGACGAGCCGGCAATGCGTCGGACGAAGGTGCAATTCATGTTGTCTCCTGGGGTGGGACCGGCGCCTTCTGGCGGGCGCCGTGCATGTTGTGCGGTCAGGCTTGCGAGAGGGTTTGCAGCTCCTTGTCGAGGGCTTCCGGAATGTCGATGCCGTGCTCGCGCGCGCGCGCCTGCGCGTCGGTGCGCCGCGCGCCGGGCACGCGCGTGCCGCGGTCCGACAGCATAGCCGCGATCAGGGTTTCGAGCCGGGCGTGGTAAGTGGCGTCGCCGGCGAAGCCGGCCGGGTTGAAGGCCAGGAACAACTGGCCGATACGCGGCTGGTTGCCCGCGTCCTCGAAGAACGAGTCGGCTTCCGCGCCAAAGCGGGCGCCGGCCAGCGACACGATCAGCAGTTCCACCATCAGGGCCAGCATGGCGCCCTTGACGCCGCCCGCCGGCAGCATCGAGCCGCGCAAGGCGGCCTGGGCGTCGGTGGTGGGCCTGCCTTCGGCATCGAGCGCCCAGCCCAGGGGAATGGGCTTGCCCTGCTTGGCCGCGACCATGATCTTGCCGCGCGCCACCTCGGACAGCGACAGGTCGATGACCAGCGGCTCGGCATCCTTGCGCGGGAACACCGCGGCGATCGGATTGGTGCCGAACAGGGGTTTGCTGCCGCCCCAGGCGGGCATGGCCGCGGGCGAATTGCCCATGGCGATGCCGATCATGCCGGCCTGCGCCACGGGATCGAGATGCAGCGCCGCCGCGCCGAAGTGATGGCTGTTGGTCACCACGCCGGCGCCGATGCCGCATTCGCGCGCGCTCGCCACGGCGGCCGACACGGCCAGCGCGCAGGCGGGAAAGGCAAAGCCCGCCTGCGCATCGACCAGCGTGGAGCCCGGCGTCTGCCGCGCGATGACGGGCTGCGCGTCGCCGTTGACGCGCCGGTGGCGCAGGTGCGCCACGTACATGGGCACGCGCGACACGCCGTGCGAGGGCAGGCCGGCGAGGTCAGCCTGCACCAGCGCGCGCGCGGTCGGTTCGGCCTGCGCCGCGCCGGCGCCGGCATGGCGCAGGGCCTGCGTGGCGCGGCGTACCAGTTCTTCTGCACGATACATCGTCATACGGTGACTCCCAGTGCGTTCCTGACCGCGTCCGCGATCATCATCGATACGCGCACGTTGGCCTCGTGGCTGACGCCGGCGATATGCGGCGTCAGCACCAGGTTCGGCGCGTCGGCCAGCACGCTGGCGGCGCCCAGCGGTTCCGTCTCGAAGACGTCGAGCGCCGCGCCCGCCAGCCAGCCCTCGTGCAGCGCCGCCGCCAGCGCGGCCTCGTCGACCACCCCGCCGCGCGCGGTGTTGATGAGGACCGCGCCGCGTTTCATGGCGCGCAGGCGCTTCGCGTCGATCAGGTGGCGCGTGGCCGGCACCAGCGGCACGTGCAGGCTCACCGCGTCGGCGGTGGCCAGCAATGCCTCCAGTGCCAGCGGGGTCGCGCCGGTCTCGCGCCACGCCGGATGGTCGCCGGGCAACATCGGGTCGTGCGCCACCACCCGCATGCCCAGCGCCGTGGCGAGCCGCGCCGTCAGCCGGCCGATATCGCCGAAGCCGACCAGCCCGAGCGTCCTGCCGAGGGCTTCATGGCCTTCGGACAGGCGCGCGCGCGGCCACTTGCCTGCCACCATGCCGGCGTGGCTCAGGTAGGCCCCGCGCATCAGCAGCAGCGCGGTCGTGACCACGTACTCGGCCACCGAGCGCGCGTTGGCGCCGGTGGCGGGGATCACGCGGATGCCGCGCGCCTCGCAGGACCTGACGTCGATATTGTCGAGCCCCACCCCGAGCCGGCCGACCACGCGCAACGCCGGGGCGGCGTCGAGCAGCTCGGTGTCGACCCGGGTGCGGTTGCGCACGATCAGCGCATCGGCCTGTCCCAGCGCGCCGAGCAGGGCATCGCGCTGGTCGACCCAGTCCGGCTGGTAGCGCAGCCGGACGCAACGGTCCAGCACCGCCACCGCATCGGCGTCCATGAACTCGCTGATGCAGACCTGTTTCATCAGGCGGACTCGTGGATGCGCGTGAGCACGAACTCGCGGTGGCCCAGCGCCTCGGCGGCGGTCCAGCGCCCGTTGATGGTGGCCATCATGCATTCGAGCAGCTTGTCGCCGGTCTCGTCCAGCGTCTGCTCGCGCTGCAGCAGGCCGGAGCAGTCCACGTCCATGTGCTCGCTCATCAGGCGCACGGTGCGCGGATTGGCGCACAGCTTGATGACCGGCACGATCGGGTTGCCGATGACATTGCCCTGGCCGGTCGGGAAGAAGTGCACGACATAGCCCGCGGCGGCGCACAGCGTGACCATTTCGGCGGCGGCGGAGGAGGAGTCCATGAACCAGAGCCCGGGGCCGGTCGGTTCCTCGGCCTTGTCCAGCACGCCGTCGACGGTGCACTTCTTGCCGATCTTCTGGATGTTGCCCAGCGCCTTTTCCTCGATGGTGGTCAGGCCGCCAGCGATATTGCCCTTGGTCGGCTGCGACTCGGACAGGTCGGTGGTCTTCCAGCGGTCGATCATGCCCTGGTAGCGGTTGAACATCATCATGAACTCTTCGCGGACCTTGGCATTGGCGCAGCGCGCGGCCACGATGTGCTCGCCGCCGGTGAGTTCGGAGGTCTCGCCGAACACCAGCGTGGTGCCGAGCGGGTGCAGCTTGTCGAAGGCGTTGCCGACGGTCGGGTTGGCGCCGCAGCCGGAGGTGGTATCGGACTCGCCGCACTTGGTCGACACCCACAGGTCGCTGATCGGGCATTCCACGCGTTCCAGCGCGGTGGCGTACTGCACGAACTCCTTGGCGGCCCGCGAGGCGCGCATGATGGTGTCGTGGTCGCCGTGGCCTTCGATGCCGAAGCCCACCACCGGCTTGCCGGTCCTGGCGATACCGTCCACCACCTTCTTGGTCCATCCGTCTTCGATACCGATCACCACGACGGCGGCCACGTTGGGATTGCTGCCCGCGCCGATCAGGGTGCGGAAGTGCAGGTCGAGGTCGGGCCCGAACTGCAGGCGGCCGTACGGGTGCGGGATCGCCATGGTGCCCTTGATGGCGACGGCGACGGCTTCGGCCGCGGCGTTGGAGAGGTCGTCCAGCGGCAGGATGATGACGTGGTTGCGCACGCCGACGCGGCCGTTGTCGCGGCGATAGCCCCGGAAGGTGGTCTGGTTGTCGATGACGGACATTGGATGTTCTCTCGGTATGTTGTACGGGGGACGAGCGGGGAAGGCGGGCGCGGCTTACCAGCGCTTGGTCTTGATGTTGTGGACATGGGCATGGTCGCCGGCCTTGATGGCGGCGACCACCTTGCCGATGTCGATGCCGTACTTGTAGACCGTCTCGCCCACGCCCATGTCGCGCAGCGCCACCTTGTGCCCGATCGGGATGGCCTGCTTGGCCACCACCGAGATGATCTTGTCCTCGTCCATGATCCAGGCGTTCAGCTCGGTCCCGGCCTGGATCCCCTCGACCACCGCGACGGCGACGGTGTCTTTTGCATCGTGCAGCACAACGTGAATCATTGCTCCTCCTGTGGGTTTTGTTACGGCGCAGCATGTTTTGGGCGGCGACCGATGAAGCAAAGAATAGGAGGGGAATTCCTTCATGTCAACTATGTCATATGTATGAGTTGTATGAGTGAATCTCTGGTACATTCGATGTATCCAGAAATATCACCAAGCCATGAGCAACCTGCGAGATATCCCTCCCCCCGGCGGCGTGCTGTACAAGGACGTGAAACGGCAAGCGCTGCAGGCGCTGGCGGACGGCGAATGGAAGCCCGGCGAAGCGATACCGTCGGAGAAGAAACTGGTCGAACGCTTCGGCGTGTCCATCGGCACGCTGCGCAAGGCCATCGACGAACTGGTGGCGGAGAACCTGCTGATCCGGCATCAGGGCCGCGGCACCTTCGTCGCCACGCACCGGCGCGACGATCATTTCTTCCGCTTCTTCAAGGTGATCCACGAGGACGGCCATCGCGGCTACCCGACGGTGGAGCTGGAGTCGTTCCGCAAGGCCAGGGCCGACAAGAGCGTATGCGCGTTGCTCGGGCTCGAGGCCGGCGAGCGCGCGTTGCACTTCACCAACGTGCTGTCGCTGGACGAACGTCCCGTGATGATCGACGACATCGTGCTGCCGGAGCGCTTGTTTCCCGGCCTGGGCGAGGCGATGCTGCGCGGCCGGCCCAATACGCTGTACAACTTCTACCAGGAAGCCTTCGGGGTCAACGTGATCCAGACCGAAGAGCGCCTGCGCTCGGTGCTGGCGACCGAGCGGGAGCAGGCCCTGCTGGGGGTGGAGCCGGGCGCGCCGCTGATGCGGATCCACCGCGTGGCGTTTTCCTTCCACCGGCAAGCGGTGGAATGGCGGGTCTCGACGCTGAACACCGCCGAGCATGAGTTCGTCGTCTCGCAGATGCCCAGGGAAGAAAGCTGAGTTCCGCCTGGATTCCGGCTGTGTTGCGGCTTTTGCGGCTTTTGCGGCTTCCGCGGGCTGCGGGCGGCGCCGCCACGCTTCCTTTTCGCGTATTCGTCCCCATTTCCTCCTGACAGCGTACTGTCAGGAGATGTCAGCGCCACACGCTGGGGCGCGGCACGCTGCCGCCCTTCGGGATAGGATAGCGGCCTGACCGTATCCATACCGCGTGCAGCGTGGCGCCGGCGCCACTCGCCTGCGCGGCCGGCTTTCCGTCTCAAGCCCCCGCAAGCCGCCCGCAAACCGCAAGTCATAAGGACGCAATCCATGTCATCCGGTGTCATCCGCATCCGCGGAGCCCGTCAGCACAATCTCAAGAATCTCGACCTCGACCTGCACACCGGTGAAATGACCGTGGTGACGGGACCGTCCGGGTCGGGCAAGTCGAGCCTGGTGTTCGACACGCTCTATGCCGAAGGGCAGCGCCGCTACGTCGAGACCTTCAGCGCCTACGCGCGCCAGTTCCTCGACCGCATGGACCGGCCGCAGGTGGACCGCGTGGACGGCGTGCCGCCGGCCATCGCCATCGACCAGACCAACCCGGTGCGCAGCTCGCGCTCCACGGTCGGCACCATGACCGAGCTGAACGATCACTTGAAGCTGCTCTACGCGCGCGCGGCCGAGCTGTTCGACCGCAAGACCGCGCAGCCGGTGCGCCACGACTCGCCCGAGACCATCTACGCCGAGCTGCAGGCGCGCGCCGCGCAGGACGACCCGCGCCTGGTGGTGACCTTCCCGGTGGAGCTGCCGGAGACCACCACCGAGGCCGAGATCGAGCAGTGGCTGTCGGTGAGCGGCTACACGCGCGTGCAGGCGCAGCGCGTGGTCGAGTCGCCCACCGGCCCGCGCAAGGTGCTCGATGTGGTGGCCGACCGCTTCCGCCTGGGCAACACGGAAAAGGTGCGCGCGCTCGAGGCCATCGAGGCCTCGCTCAAGCGTGGCGCTGGCCGCGTCAACGTCTATGTGCTGAACGCCGGCGGCGACGACACCGCCGCCGCCGAGCCGCAGGTGTGGCGCTTCTCCACCGGCCTGCACAGCCCGGAAAGCGATATCCGCTACGCCGACCCGCAACCGGCGCTGTTCTCGTTCAACTCCGCCTACGGCGCCTGCGAGACCTGCCGCGGCTTCGGCCGCGTGATCGGCGTCGACCTCGGCCTGGTGATCCCGGACGAGCGCAAGAGCCTGCGCGACGGCGCCATCAAGCCGATGCAGACGCCGGCCTGGAAGGAATGCCAGGACGACCTGATGCGCTACGCGGCCAAGGCCGGCATCCCGCGCGACGTAGCGTGGTCCAGCCTCACCGCGGCCGAGCGCGCCTGGGTCATCGACGGTTCGCCCGACTGGAACGGCAAGTGGAACACGCACTGGTACGGCGTCAAGCGCTTCTTCGACTACCTCGAGTCGAAGGCCTACAAGATGCATATCCGCGTGCTGCTGTCGAAGTACCGCAGCTACACCCCGTGCGAGACCTGCGGCGGCGCGCGCCTGAAGACCGAGGCGCTGTTGTGGCGCCTGGGCAGCAAGGCCGGCGCCGATGCGGTGTGCGCCCCCGCGCGGCGCTTCCTGCCGCGTGGCGTGGACTGGGAGCGCGGCCAGCTCGAGGCGCTGCCGGGCCTGACCGTGCACGACCTGATGCTGATGCCGATCGAGCGCATCCGCAAATTCTTCGATGAGCTCACGCTGCCGAGCCTGATGCTCGACGACGCGCTCAAGCTGCTGCTGGCCGAAGTGCGCACGCGCCTGAAATACCTGTGCGACGTGGGCCTGGGCTACCTTACGCTGGACCGCCAGAGCCGCACGCTGTCCGGCGGCGAGGTGCAGCGCATCAACCTGACCACGGCGCTGGGCACTTCGCTGGTGAAGACGCTGTTCGTGCTCGACGAGCCCAGCATCGGCCTGCACCCGCGCGACCTCAACCGCATCGTCGAGGCCATGCAGCGCCTGCGCGACGCCGGCAACACGCTGGTGGTGGTGGAGCACGACCCTTCCGTGATGCTGGCCGCCGACCGCCTGATCGACATGGGCCCCGGCCCCGGCGAGCGCGGCGGCAATATCATCTATGACGGCACGCCGGGCGATATCCGCGCCTCCGGCACGCTCACCGGCGAGTATCTCGCGGGGCGCCGCCAGGTGACCGATCTTTCCGCCTGGGCGCCGCGCCCGGTGGACAGCACCACGCCGCGCATCGTGCTGGAAGGCGCCACCGAGCACAACCTGCGCGACGTCACCGTGGAGATCCCGCTGCAGCGCCTGGTGTGCGTGACCGGCGTGTCCGGCTCGGGCAAGTCCACGCTGCTGCAGGACGTGCTGCATCCCGCCATGGCGCGCCATTTCGGCAAGTCCACCGACGCGCCGGGCGCGTTCCGCCACCTGGCGGGCGCCGAGCAGGTCAGCGACGTGGTCTTCGTCGACCAGTCGCCGATCGGCAAGACCGCGCGCTCCAACCCGGCCAGCTACGTCGGCGCCTTCGACGAGATCCGCAAGCTGTTCGCCAAGGCGCCGATGGCGCTGCAGCGCAGCTATACCGCCGGCATGTTCAGCTTCAACTCGGGCGACGGGCGCTGCCCCACCTGCGGCGGCTCCGGCTTCGAGCACGTGGAGATGCAGTTCCTCTCCGACGTCTACCTGCGCTGTCCCGACTGCGATGGGCGCCGCTACCGCGCCGAGATCCTCGAAGTGAAGATCGAGCGCGCATTGCCGGGCGAGCCCGCGCGCCTGCTGAGCGTGGCCGACGTGCTGGAGCTGACCGTGAGCGAGGCGGTGGCGCTGTTCGCCGGCGACGCGGCGGTGCTGCGCGTGCTGCAGCCCATCGTCGATGTGGGCCTGGAGTACGTGAAGCTGGGCCAGCCCGTGCCCACGCTGTCCGGCGGCGAGGCGCAGCGCCTCAAGCTGGCCGGCTACCTGGCCGAGACCGCGCAGAGCGCCATGTCGTCGCGCAACAAGCCGCTGGCGCACGAAGGCCGGCTGTTCATGTTCGACGAGCCCACCACCGGCCTGCATTTCGACGACATCGCCAAGCTGATGCGCGCGTTCGGCAAGCTGCTCGACGGCGGCCACTCGCTGATCGTGATCGAGCACAACCTCGACGTGGTGCGCGCGGCCGACTGGATCATCGACCTCGGCCCCGAGGGCGGCGACGCCGGCGGCGAGGTGCTGTGCGTGGGCACGCCGCAGGACGTGCGCAAGTGCGCCAGCTCCCATACCGGCCAGGCGCTGCTGCACTACGATCGCGCCATCGGCCACGCCTTCGCCCTGGAAGACGAAGGCGTGCCGCTGCAGGCCGCGCTGCGCGCCGCGCGCGAGCGCCGCGCCGTGGAGGGCGAGGACGTGGTGCGCATCGTCAATGCGCACGAACACAACCTCAAGGCGCTCAACGTCGATATCCCGCACGGCAAGTTCAACGTGGTCACGGGCGTGTCCGGCTCGGGCAAGTCCACGCTGGCCTTCGACATCCTGTTCCATGAAGGGCAGCGCCGCTATCTCGAATCGCTCAACGCCTACGCGCGCTCCATCGTGCAGCCGGCCGGGCGCCCCGAGGTGGATGCGGTGTACGGCATTCCACCCACGGTGGCGATCGAGCAGCGCCTGTCGCGCGGCGGGCGCAAGAGCACGGTGGCGACCACCTCCGAGGTCTGGCACTTCCTGCGCCTGATGTACGTGAAGCTGGGCATCCAGCATTGCATCCACGACGGCACGCCGGTCACTTCGCAAAGCCCCGAGTCCATCGCCGCGCAATTGCTGCGCGACTACAAGGGCCAGCACGTGGGGCTGCTGGCGCCGCTGGTGGTCAACCGCAAGGGCGTCTACACCGACCTCGCCAAGTGGGCCAAGGCGCGCGGCAACACGCACCTGCGCGTGGACGGCGAATTCCTGCCGGTCGATCCGTGGCCGCGCCTGGACCGTTTCCGCGAGCACACCATCGAGCTGCCGGTCGGCGACATCAAAGTGTCGGCGGAGAATGAAGCCGCGCTGCGCGCGCTGCTCGGCCAGGCGCTCGAAGCGGGCAAGGGCGTGATGCACCTGCTGGCTCCGCTCGACGGGCTGGAACATGCCATGGGCAACGGCGGCACGCGCGGCATCGGCGCCACCACGGTGTTCTCCACCAAGCGCGCCTGCCCGGTGTGCAGCACCAGCTATCCGGAACTGGACCCGCGCCTGTTCTCCTACAACAGCAAGCACGGCTGGTGCACCAGTTGCGTGGGCACCGGCCTCACGCTCACGCGGGAGCAGCGCGCGGCCTTCGACGACACCGTCATGGCCGACGACAACCGCGGCCGCGAGCAGACCTTGCCCTCCGAGCAGCAGGAGCCCGACGACGTGGCCGACCTGCCGTGCCCGGACTGCGGCGGCACGCGCCTGAACCCGGTGGCGCGCGCGGTCACCTTCGACGCGCACGCCATCACTGACGTGGCGCAGTGGACGGTGTCGGACACCCACCGCTGGGTGCAGACGCTGCGCCTGGCCGGGCGCGACGCCGAGATCGCGCGCGACGTGGTGAGCGAGATCCGCAGCCGCCTGCAGTTCCTCGAAGAAGTGGGCCTGGGCTACCTCAGCCTGGACCGCGCCGCGCCCAGCCTGTCCGGCGGCGAGGCGCAGCGCATCCGCCTGGCCGCGCAGCTCGGCAGCAACCTGCAGGGTGTGTGCTACGTGCTCGACGAGCCAACCATCGGCCTGCATCCGCGCGACAACCAGATCCTGCTCGACGCGCTGCGCAAGCTCGGCGAGAAGGGCAATACGCTGGTGGTGGTGGAGCACGACGAAGACACCATCCGCCGCGCCGACCACATCATCGACATCGGCCCCGGCGCCGGCAAGCGCGGCGGCACGCTGGTGGCGCAGGGCGGGGTGGCGGCGTTGTCGGCCAGCGCCGATTCGCTCACCGGCCAGTTCCTGGCCCGGCCGATCCAGCACCCGCTGCAGCCGCGCCGCGCAGTGCGGCCCGAAGGCAAGGGCCGCGAAGCGGTGCCGGCGCAATGGCTGACCGTGCACGGCGCCTCGCTGCACAACCTGCGCGACGTCACCGTCGGCATCCCGCTCGCGCGGCTGGTGGCCATCACCGGCGTGTCCGGCTCGGGCAAGTCCACGCTGGCGCGCGATGTGCTGATGACCAACCTGCTCGACGCGGTGGGCCGCTCGGTGATGTCCTCGCCGGCCACGCGCCGCGCGCGCAAGGCCGCCGGCGCCGATGCGGCCAACGCAGCCAGGACCAGGGCGGCCGCGGCCGCCACGCCACGCCGCAAGCTCGATGTCACGCACGACTGGCAGGGCTGCGAGGGCATCACCGGCTTCGAGAGCATCGACCGCGTGCTGGAAGTGGACCAGACCCCGATCGGCAAGACGCCGCGCTCGTGCCCGGCCACCTATATCGGCGTGTGGGACACCATCCGCAAGCTGTTCGCGCAGACGCTGGAAGCCAAGGCGCGTGGCTACTCCGCCTCGCGCTTCTCGTTCAACACCGGCGACGGGCGCTGCCCGGCGTGCGAAGGGCAGGGCGTGCGCACCATCGGCATGAGCTTCCTGCCCGACGTGAAGGTCCCGTGCGACGTGTGCCACGGCCAGCGCTTCAACCCGGAGACGCTGGCGGTCACCTGGCGCGGCAAGAACATCGGCGACGTGCTGACCATGGAGATCGACGAGGCGGTGGAGTTCTTCTCCGCCATGTCCAATATCGCGCACCCGCTGCAGTTGATGAAGGACGTGGGGCTGGGCTATCTCACGCTGGGCCAGCCGTCGCCAACGCTGTCCGGCGGCGAGGCGCAGCGCATCAAGCTGGTGACCGAGCTGTCCAAGGTGCGTGACGACATCACCCGCCGCGGGCAGCAGGCGCCGCACACGCTGTACGTGCTGGACGAGCCCACCGTGGGCCTGCACATGGCCGACGTGGCCAAGCTGATCCGCGTGCTGCACCGGCTGGCCGATGGCGGCCACAGCGTGGTGGTGATCGAGCATGATCTCGATGTGATTGCCGAGGCGGACTGGATTATCGATCTTGGGCCCGAGGGTGGCGTTGCCGGCGGCGCCATCGTTGCCGCGACCGATCCTGAAGGGCTGGTGAAGGTCAAGGCCAGCCATACCGGCGCGGCGCTGGCGCCGGTGCTGGCGCGCGGCAAGGCGGGGAGCGCGGTATCGGCCAGGGTCGCATCGGGTGATGCGGATGGCCATGAAGGCGCCCCCGGACGGCGCGTGGCGGCGTCGTAATAGGGCAGTCCGCGCGGGCCGCCGGGGGCGATCTACCCGGCGGCCCCGCTAGCTGAGACAATGGGGGCTTGAGCAACTGGCGGCAAGCGCCGGGCAACCCCTTGCCGCGCCGCCGAGTGACAGTGATCCAGAAACCCCTTATCCCCTTCTTTCTCCTGGCGCTGTGCGCCGGCGTGGCCACCCAGGCGGCGCTGGCGGGCACGTCCGAGCAGCCTGCCAGCGAGGCCCGCGCGGCGGGCAAGCCTGCGCCCCGCGCGGGCAGCAGCACGCCCACTTCGCAGGCCGTCCAGCAGGCGGCGCAGCCGTCTTCCCAGGGCAATCACGACCAGTATTCGCTGCGCCCCGAACGCGAGGCCCAGCCGCGCAGCAGCTTCGGCCTGCGCATGAAGCCGGGCTGGGCGTCGCAGGGCGAGGACGCAGGCGGGCGATAGCCGCGCGGGCAGGCTGGCGCCGGCGCCTTGCCCCAAGAGGTGGCTTGCGGGTGGCTAACGAGTGGCTCGCGGGTGGTTAGCAAGCGGAGTGCGGCAGGCGGCAGGCACCGATACCGGCGCCCGTCGCTTTGCGCTACGCTGTCGGGTCTGCAGCATTCGGGCCGATTCCACCCTCACACCACAAGGAGTGCCGATGTCCACCAGCCAGCCCGGCTTTGCGTCCGCCCCGGCCGCAGCCCGCGCCGCCGTCCATCACCTGCGCGCCTCGCGCATCCGCGAGGTGGCCAATGCCGGCATCGGCCTGGCCGATGTGCTGCCATTCTGGTTCGGCGAGTCGGACCAGGTCACGCCGGACTTTATCCGCGACGCGGCCAGCCGCGCGCTGGCCGGCGGTGCCACCTTCTACACGCACAATCTCGGCATCGCGCCGCTGCGCAGCGCGCTGGCGGACTACGTGAGCGCGCTGCACGGCGCCACCGCCATGGACAACGTGGTGGTCACCAGCGCCGGCGTCAACGCGCTGATGCTGGCCGCGCAGCTGGTGGCCGGCCCCGGCGACCGCGCCGTCGCGGTCACGCCGCTGTGGCCCAACCTGGTGGAGATCCCGAAGATCCTCGGCGCCGAGGTGGAAACGGTCTCGCTCGACTACGGCGCGCACGGGTGGACGCTCGACCTCGACAAGCTGCTGGCCGCGCTCACGCCGGACACGCGCCTGCTGATGATCAATTCGCCCAACAACCCCACCGGCTGGGTGATGTCGCGCGCCGACCAGCAGGCGGTGCTTGCGCATTGCCGCCGCCACGGTATCTGGATCATCGCCGACGAAGTCTACGAGCGGCTCTACTACGGCGCCGGCGAGGATGCCGTGGCGCCGTCCTTCCTCGATATCGCCAGCCGCGACGAGCGCGTGATCTGCGTGAATTCGTTCTCCAAAGCGTGGCTGATGACGGGCTGGCGGCTGGGCTGGATGGTGCTGCCCGCGGCGCTGACCGACGACCTCGGCAAGCTGGTGGAGTACAACACCTCGTGTGCGCCGTCCTTCGTGCAGGAGGCGGGCATCGTCGCCGTGCGCGAAGGCGAGGCCTTCACGCGCGGGCTGGTGGGCAGGTTGCGCGCGGCGCGCGACCATCTGGTGGGCGCGCTGGCGGAGGTGCCGGGCGTGGATGTCCATGCGCCGCAAGGGGCGATGTATGTGTTCTTCCGGCTGGAGGGTGCCGGCGACAGCCTCGCGCTGTGCAAGCAACTGGTGCGCGAGGCCCACCTGGGTCTCGCGCCGGGCAGCGCGTTCGGCGACGAAGGCGAGGGCTTCGTGCGCTGGTGCTATGCCTGCGACACGGCCAGGCTGGACGAGGGCGTCAGGCGGCTACGGACGTTCCTGGGACGCTGACGCCAGGTCCCTGCCGGCGGCGGGCGGTCTGCGCGCCTGCCCGTGTTCGTGCCCCGGTTCCTGCCCGGGTTCCTGCCACCAGCCGCCGCCCAGCGCCTGCAGCAGTGCCGCCGAGTCCGAGAACCGGTTCGCCCTGGCCTGCGCCAGCGACAGCCGCGCCTGGCGATCCTGCCGCTCGGCATCCAGCACCGCCAGCTGGCTGACGCCGCCGAGCCGGTACTGCTCCCTCACGATGTTCAGCGTGTCGCCGGTCTGGCGGGCGCTGAGCGCGCGCGCCTGCAGTATGTCGGCATCGGCCTCGAGCGCGCGCAGGGTGTCGGCCACTTCGCGCAGGCCGGCCAGTACGGCCTGCCGGTAAGCCGCCAGCGACTGTTCGTAGGCCGCTTCGGCCGAGCGCTTGCGCGCCACCAGCTCGCCGCCGCGGAAGACCGGCTGCACGATCCCGGCGGCGAGCGACCATACATTGAGGCTGCTGAACAGGTCGCGCGCGGACATGGCTTGCGTGCCGGCGCTGCCGGTCAGCGTGAGCTGCGGATAGAGCTGTGCGGTGGCCACGCCGATATTGGCCGATGCCTGGTGCAGCAGCGCTTCGGCGGCGCGGATATCGGGGCGGCGCTGCGCCATCGCCGACGGCAGGCTGACCGGCAGCGTGTCGGGCAGGGTCAGGTCTTCGAGGCGGAATTCCGGCAGCGTGGCGGCCGATGGCGCCTCGCCCACGTAGACCGCAAGCTGGTGGCGCGTGGCGGCAAGCTGCTGCGCCAGTCCCGGCAGCAGCGCCTGGTTCTGCGCCAGCTCGTTGCGCTGGCGCTGTACGTCGACCGCGGCCACGCCGCCGGCCTGGAAGCGTTTTTCCGTGATGCCGAGCTGCTGCTGCTGGGCCTGCACGATGGCTTCGGTGTCGCCAATCTGCGCGCGCAGGCTGGCCTCGCGGATCGCCGCGGTGGCCACGTTGCCGGCCAGCGCCAGGCGCGCTGCCTCCAGCTCGAAGCGCTGGTAGTCCACCGCCGCGCGCAAGCCTTCGAGCTCGCGCCGCGCGCCGCCGAACAGGTCGAGCGTGTAGGACACTTCGACGCTGGCGCCGTACAGCGTGAACGGGCCCGGGCTGGGGATCGCGGTGATGCCGGCCGAGGCGAGGTTGACCTGCTCGCGCGTGGTGTCGAGCTTGGCGTCGACGCGCGGCAGCAGCAGCGAGCCGGTGCTGGCGGCCAGGTCCTGGCGCGCCTGCTCCAGCCGCGCCTGTGCCTGCGCCAGCGTGGGGCTGGCCGCGAGCGCGGCGCGGATGGTGAGGTCCAGCGCCGGGCTGCGGAACAGGGTCCACCATTGCGCGGGCACGTCGGCGCCGACCTGCAGGGCCTGGGCCTGGCCACCCGGCGTGTCGGCCGCGCTGGTGCGCCGCGGCTGCGTGCCGGCGGTGTAGGTGTCGCCGCCGGGAGCGGCCGGCAGCTTGAAATCGGGGCCCACCGCGCAGGAGCAGAGCGCGGCCGCGGCCAGGATGGCGAGCGGCAGGCGCGGCAGGGCGGACGTGGGCCTGGTGAAACCGCGAGGCGGCAGGGCTTGCATGGCCGGCTCCCTTAATCGAGTGTGCGGCGGTAGAACCGCAGCGCGATGGTCATGACCACGGCGGTGAACAAGAGCAGCGGCCAGACGTTGGGCCATAGCTCGATCCAGCCGTTTCCCTTGAGCAGGACGCCGCGTATCATGCGGTTGAAGTAGGTCATTGGCAGGATGCTGCCGACCCCCTGCGCCCAGGCCGGCATGCCCTGGAACGGGAACATGAAGCCCGACAGCAGGATGCTCGGGAGGAAATAGAAGAACGTGAGCTGCACGGCCTGCAGCTGGTTCTGCGCCAGCGACGACAGCGTGATGCCCACCGTCAGGTTGGCGGCGATGAACAGCAGCGACGCCAGGTAGACGGCGACCACCGATCCCACGAACGGCACATGGAAGATCCAGCGCGCCGCGAGCAGGATGATGGTGGCCTGGATCAGGCCGATGAAGACGTAGGGCACGATCTTGCCGGTGATCACCTCGAGCGGCATGACCGGCGTGGCGAGCAGGTTCTCCATGGTGCCGCGCTCGCGCTCGCGGGTCATCGCCAGGCCCGTCATCATCACCATCGTCATGGTCAGGATCACGCCCATCAGGCCGGGGATGATGTTGTACTGCGTAAGGCCCTCCGGATTGTAGAGGCGCTGCACCTGCACCTCGAAAGGTGCCTTGCCGCCGGCCAGGGGCGCGAGCGCGCCCTGCAGGTCCTTGTCGGCCACCGAGTACGCCAGCTGCGGCAGCGCGGAGATGGCCTGGCCGGTGGCGGAGGGGTCGGTGGCGTCGGCCTCGACCAGCAGCGCCGGGCGCTCGCCGCGCAGCAGCCGCGCGGTGAAGTCGGGCGGGATCGTGAGCACGAACTGCACGTCGCCGCGGCGCAGGGCCTCGTGCCCGGCCGCCTCGTCGGGCAGCGTGCGGGTCACGCGGAAATACGTGGACGCCTGCATGCCGGCCACGAAGGAGCGCGTGAACTCGCTGTGGTCCGCCGCGATCACCGCCGTGGTGAGCTGGCGCGGATCGGTGTTGATGGCGAAGCCGAACAGCATCAGCTGGATGATGGGCAGGCCCACGATCATGCCGAAGGTGACGCGGTCGCGGCGCAGCTGCAGGAATTCCTTGATGACGATGCTCCACCAGCGTTGCGGCGAGAAGCCGAAGCGCCCGCCGCCGGCATCGCGCGCCGGGCCGTCCGGCTTGGTTCGGTCGGCGCTCATTGCCTCTTCTCCTTGCCGCCTTCCGGCTTGCCGGCGCGCATATTGTCCTCGGCGCCGCTCATCATGTGGATGAAGACGTCCTCGAGGCTGGTGTCGATCCGCTCGATCCGGTGCTGCGTGCCGGCCACGCGGCGCAGCGTGGCTTCGAGCGTGGGCGCGTCGTGGCCGGTGACGTGCAGCGCGTTGCCGAACACCACGGTCTGTTCCACGCCGGGCGCATCGCGCAGCTGTTCGGACAGCGCGGCGAGCTGGTCGCCCTGCACGCTCCAGGTGACCAGCTTCTGCCCGGCCACCACTTCCGCGGCGGTGCCTTGCGCCAGCAGCTTGCCGTAGGCGATATACGCGAGCTTGTGGCAGCGCTCGGCCTCGTCCATATAGTGTGTGCTGACCAGCACCGAGATGCCGCGCGCCGCCAGCAGGTGCAGCTGCTCCCAGAAATCGCGGCGCGCCGCGGGGTCGACGCCGGCGGTGGGTTCGTCGAGCAGCAGCAGCTGCGGCTCGTGCAGCAGGCAGGCGGCGAGGGCCAGGCGTTGCTTCCAGCCGCCCGAGAGCGAGCCGGCAAGCTGCTGCGCGCGGCTGGCCAGGCCGAGATCCTCGAGCGCGCGGTCCACGGTCTCGCGCCGCTTCGGCATGCCATACACGCGCGCCACGAAATCCAGGTTCTCGCGGATGGAGAGGTCGTCCCAGTACGAGAACTTCTGCGTCATATAGCCCACGCGCCGCTTGATCTGCGCGCTCTCGCGCAGGATGTCGTAGCCCAGGCAGGTACCGTTGCCGCCGTCGGGCGTCAGCAGCCCGCACATCATGCGGATCGAAGTGGTCTTGCCGCTGCCGTTGGGGCCGAGGAAGCCGAAGATCTCGCCGCGCGCCACCTGCATGCTGAGCTTGTCGACGACCACCTTGTCGCCGTAGCGCTTGCTGAGGTCGCGCACGTCGATGACCAGTGCGCCGTTGTTGCCGTGGCTGCCGTTGTTGCCGCCGGGTCCGTCCGGTGCCCGCGGCGTGGCCTGACCGGGTGCCGCGTTCATGGCCGTGCCACCTCGACCGGCTGGCCCGGATGCAGCTTGGGCGCATCGGCTGCCGCCGGGCGCGCTTCCACCAGGAACACCAGCTTGCCGCGCGTCTCGTTGCTGTAGATCACCGGCGGCGTGTACTCGGCCTGGCTGGAGATGTAGCTGACGGTGGCATCGACGGGCGCGGCGCAGCCGTCGCAGCGCACGCGGATCGCCTCGCCGTTCCTGAGGGCGCCCACCACGGTTTCCGGCACGTAGAAGCGCACCTTGACGTTGCCCGGCGGCAGCAGCCTGACCACCGGGCTGCCGGCCGGCACCCAGTCGCCCGGGCGGAACGGCGTGTCGTACACCAGGCCAGCCTGGGTCGCGCCCACGGTCTTGCGCGAGAGCTTCCATTCTGCCTGCGCCAGCGTGGCGCGCGCGGCGGCCACCTGGGCCTCCTGCGCGGCAAGCTGGGCGCTGCGTCCGGGCAGGCGCGCCACTTCCACGTCGCGCTGCAGTTCGCGCACGCGGGCGGCATCGGAGGCGGCCGTGGCGCGGCTTTCATCGAGTTGCGACTGGGCGATGCCGCCGATGGCGAACTGCGCCTGGTCGCGCTTGTACTGCGCCGCGCTGCGCACCGCGCTGGCCTGGGCCTGCGCGAGCTGGGCACGGGTGGCGTCCACTTCGGGCGGGCGCTTGCCGGTCTGCAGGTCGGCAAGCTGCGATTCGGCCGTGCGCAATTGCGCTGCCGCCTGCTGGCGTGCCGCGGTTTCGTCGTCGGCTTCGAGCGCGAACAGTGGCGCGCCGCCGGCGACCTGCTGGCCGCGCTGCACGGAGAGCTTGTCCAGCCGCCCGGCGAAGGGCGAGGCGACGCTGACGAATTCGCCTTCCACATAACCTTGCCACGAAGGTGGTGCGTTGTTGCCGCAGGCGCCGAGCAGCGCGGCGGCGAGGGCGGGCAGGAGCGTGGCGGTGGTGCGAAGGGTGGGGCTGTAGCGATGCATGTTCGGCTCCCGGGCGCAGGGCTGTTTCCGTTTCAGGCTGAGGGCGGGGTGGATGGGCCGGCGACGCCGGGAGGCGGCGGCGCCGGGGCGAGGCCGTGCGCCAGCAGCGCGCTGACGTGGCGCACCAGCGCTTCGGCGTCGACCGTTTCGGCGCCGGGCAGGCGCTGCCAGATATGCGTGGTGGCCAGCGGCAACAGCGTCAGGCCGATCAGGGACACCATCAGCAGCGGCGGCTCCAGGCCGGCGTTGAGCGCGCCGGCCGCGCGCGCCGCGGCCAGGCGGCCGGTGACGAGGCCGGCGCGCTGCAGCGCGATCTTCTGGAGCACGCGCTGGTGCAACTGGCCCTCCACGCTGACGATCTCGCGGATCCACAGCCCGGGGAACCACGGCGTGGCCGCGGCGATGCGGATCAGCCGCGCGGCGATGCCGACCAGCATGGCCGTGGGCTCGGCCGGGTCCGCCAGGGCGGGCGCGAACACCTGTTCCACCAGCGGCTGCAGGCGCTCGTCCACCACCGCGTCGAGCAGCTGGTCGCGGTCGCGGAAGTAGTAGTGCACCAGCGCGGGCGTGACGCCGGCATGGCTGGCGATGGTCTTGATCGGCGTGGCGGCCACGCCGTGCTGCGCGAACAGGGTGGTGGCGGCGTCGAGCAACTGCGCGCGCTGGCCGGCCGCGGCGGCTTTGTCGGCGGCGACGGGGCGGCCCGGGCGACGGGGCGGGGATGGGCGATCGGTGGGCATTGGTGGTACGTCTCAGGCAACTGACCTAATATTAATTGGTGAGTTAATTAATTCAAGCGCGGTTACAAAGACGGCCTTTGGCGACATGGCTCGGTCAGCACCGTTTCATGTTGCGTTGCAGCAATACAAGGTAGACATGTCATAAACCCTTGGCTATGCTTCGTCCGCCGATCCACTCGGTCGCATATTCGCGCCGCAGGCTCCCGTTTCTCCCGTTTCTCCCCGGATTTTCCATGTTGCTTCGTCGTTTCCTTGCCGCCCCGGCGCGGCTTCGCCTGTCCGCTTCCGCCTGCCGCCTGTCGGCGGCCGCCCTGTCGCTCGCGGCCTGCGCGGGCATGGCGCCGGCGCAGGCGCAGGAAGCGGTGCAAGGCGCGAGCGCGGACGGCAGCGCGGTGGTGGCGCCGGCCGATCTCGTCAATTCCGTCGATTCGCCGTTCTCCTTCCACGGCCAGACCACCTATATCTGGCAGCGCAAGCCGTCGTTCGGCGCGGCCTATTCGGGCGAGAACAGCCTGGGCACCGCGCGTGCCAAGAGCTATTCGTTCAGCACCACGCTCGACCTCGGGCTGCGCCTGTGGCGCGGCGCCGAATTCCATTTCAACCCGGAAGTGACGCAGGGCGTGCCGTTCTCCGGGCTGCACGGCATGGGCGGCCTTACCAACGGCGAGCTGGCCAAGGCGTCGAGCACCACCCCGGTGTTCTACCGCGCGCGCGCCTTCGTCCGGCAGACCTGGGGCCTGGGCGGCGGCAGCGAGGAGGTGGAGGCGGATTTCAACCAGTTCGCCGGCAACGTCGACAAGCGCCGCGTGGTGCTGACCGCGGGCAACTTCGGCGTGCTCGATGTGTTCGACCTGAATGAATTCGGTTCGGACCCGCGTAGCCAGTTCATGAACTGGTCGTTCCTGACGCACGGCGCCTTCGACTATCCGGCCGATGCGCGCGGCTATGACTGGGGCGTGGCGCTGGAGTATATCGGCGACAGCTGGTCGGCGCGGATCGGCCGCTTCCTGCAGCCGCTGGAATCCAACGGGCTGGAACTGGACACGCGCATGTTCCAGCACTATGGCGACATCCTCGAGCTGGAGAAGCGCTACAGCATCGCGGGCCAGCCCGGTACGGCGCGCCTGCTGTTCTTCCGCAACAAGGCGCGCATGGGCGCGTTCAGCGATGCCGTGCAGTTCGGCGCCGCCACCGGCACCACGCCGGACCTGGCCAATGTGCGCGAGGAACACGCCAAGATCGGCGTGGGCCTGACCTTGCTGCAACGGGTCAACGATTCGCTGGGGGTGTTCGCACGGGCCAGCATGTCCGACGACAAGACCGAGACCTACGCCTTTACCGAGATCGGCCGGCAGGTGTCGGCGGGCGGCGTGCTCAATGGCAATGCCTGGGGCCGGCCGCGCGACGCGGTGGGCCTGGCGCTGGCGGTGAACATGCTGGGTTCGCGCCACCAGGCCTACCTGGCGGCGGGCGGGATGGGCGCGTTCCTCGGTGACGGCGCGCTGCGCTACGGCCCGGAGCAGGTGCTGGAGCTGTACTACAGCTTCCAGCCGGTGAAGTACCTGAGCATCAGCCCGGACTTCCAGTACGTCCGCAATCCCGGCTACAACCGCGACCGCGGTCCGGCCACGTTCTACGGCGTGCGGCTGCACGCGGAGTTCTGAGCGCCGGGTCCGGCGCCATCGCCCCTATTTCCTATTGCCGCGCGTTCCTGCGGTTGTCCGGCCAGGGCGTGTTGAAGTTGGTGCGAAACGGGTTGATGTCGAGCCCGCCGCGGCGCGTATAGCGCGCGTAGACCGCCAGCTTCACCGGCTTGCACTGGCGCATCACGTCGGTGAAGATCCGCTCCACGCATTGCTCGTGGAATTCGTTGTGGTTGCGGAACGAGATCAGGTACTTGAGCAGGCCTTCCTGGTTGATCGGCGCGCCCACGTAGCGGATCTGCACGCTGCCCCAGTCGGGCTGGCCCGTGACCAGGCAGTTGGACTTGAGCAGGTGCGACACCAGCGTCTCTTCCACCGGCGATTCGTCCTGGCTGGCGCGCAGCAGGTGCGGCGCGGGCTCATAGATATCGGTCTCGATGTCGAGGCGGTCCAGCGGCACGCCGTCCAGCTCGCCCATCTTCTGGCCGCCTAGTTCGGCCTCGGTCACCAGCCGTACCTGCACGGTGCCGCCGGTGGCTTCCGAGAGGTCATGGTGCAGCAGTTGCTGCAACGCCTCGGGCGAGGCGATCTTGCTCTGGTTGAACGAGTTCAGGTAGAGCTTGAACGACTTGGACTCGACGATATTCGGCGTGTCGGCGGGAATGATGAAGCTGGCCAGCGCGACTTGCGGCTTGCCCTTCAGGTTCAGCCACGACAGTTCGTAGGCGTTCCAGATGTCCACGCCGAAGAACGGCAGGGCGCGGCCTTCGGCCAGGCCGATCTCGGTGCGCTTGGGCTGGCGCGGGATCGGGAACAGCAGGGTGGGATCGTATTCGGTCTTGTAGGCCGAGGGCTTGCCCAGCGGCGAATGTTCGGGAAGGCTCATGGGGGCTCCGGTTTGGTTTTCTCCCCGCGCCCACTTCGGTGGGCGCGGGGCCGGGGGAGAAAGCCAGCTGGCGGGGTCGGCGATTCAGGACAGGAACAGCTTGTAGACAGGGTTCTCGGTCTCTTCCCAGTGTACATAGCCGAGCGTGGCGAGGAAGGCGCGGAACGCGCGCTTCTCGTTCTTGGGCACCTGGATGCCGACCAGGATATTGGAGGTGTCGCCGCCCTGGTTGCGGTAGTGGAACAGGCTGATGTTCCAGTTCGGGCTCATGCTGGAGAGAAAGCGCATCAGCGCGCCCGGGCGCTCGGGGAACTCGAAGCGGTACAGCAGTTCGTCATGCGCCAGCGGCGAATGGCCGCCCACCATGTAGCGGATATGCTGCTTGGCCAGCTCGTTGTTGGACAGGTCCAGCGTATCGAAGCCGTGGCGGCGGAAGCCCGCGGCGATCTTGTCGTTCTCCGCGCGGCTGGCGATCTGCACGCCGACGAAGATATGCGCCATGCTGTTGTCGGCGATGCGGTAGTTGAACTCGGTCACGTTGCGCGTGCCGACCTGTTCGCAGAAGCGCCTGAAGCTGCCGCGCTCCTCGGGGATGCTGACCGCGAACACGGCTTCGCGCGCCTCGCCCACCTCGGCGCGTTCGGCCACGAAGCGCAGGCGGTCGAAGTTCATGTTGGCGCCGCAGGCGATGGCCACCAGGTGCTTGCCCTTGAGCTTCTCGCGCTCGGCGTAGAGCTTGAGGCCGGCCACGGCCATGGCGCCGGCCGGCTCGAGGATGCTGCGGGTGTCCTGGAACACATCCTTGAGGCCGGCGCAGATCGCGTCGGTGTCCACCAGCACGATCTCGTCGACCAGCTCGCGCGTGATGCGGAAGGTTTCCTTGCCGACCAGCTTGACCGCGGTGCCGTCCGAGAACAGGCCCACTTCCTTGAGTTCCACGCGCTTGCCCGCGTCGACCGAGCGTTTCATCGCGTCGGAATCCATGGTCTGCACGCCGATCACCTTGATCTCGGGGCGCACGGCCTTGATGTAGGACGCGATGCCGGAGATCAGCCCGCCGCCGCCGATCGCCACGAACACGGCATGCAGGGGCCCCGGATGCTGGCGCAGGATCTCCATGGCGACGGTGCCCTGGCCGGCGATCACGTCCGGGTCGTCGAACGGGTGGATGAAGGTCAGCTTGTGCTTCTTTTCCAGTTCCGCGGCATGGTTGTAGGCGTCGCTGTAGGAGTCGCCGTGCAGCACGATCTCGACCCACTCGCCGCCGTGCTCGCGCACCGCATCGATCTTTACCTGCGGGGTGGTGACCGGCATGGCGATCACCGCCTTGCACTTCAGGCGCGCCGCCGACAGCGCCACGCCCTGCGCATGGTTGCCGGCCGAGGCGGCGATCACGCCGCGCCTGAGTTCCTCCGGCGACAGCGATGCCATCTTGTTGTAGGCGCCCCGCAGCTTGAACGAGAACACCGGCTGGGTGTCCTCGCGCTTGAACCACACCGAGTTGCCGGTGCGCGCGGACAACTGCTGGGCAAAGGTGAGATCGGTTTCCTGCGCCACGTCATACACTTTGGTGGTCAGGATTTTTCTCAGGTAGTCGGGTTTGCGGGTCATCGTGGACAGCCAGGGCGGGGTAGGCGAAACCGTCAATGATAAAGGATGGCGCGCCACCCCGATGCTTGTGCCGGCACCCGGAGCGCCGGCCGGACCGGCAAGCCCCTCGCCGCCAAGGGCAGGCGAGCGCACGTGCGCGCGGGCGCGGCAGCCGCCCAGTGCCGGCGCAGGCACCGCCGTGACGCGGCGCGCGCGCCGGCGCACCATGTAGGACGCCGTCCGGTGGACGCTGTCAAAACACTCTGCTACGGTGTAATGCAATGCCTCCCTTACCTCTTATCGAAGCAAACACGGCGCTGTTCCTGGATTTCGACGGTACGCTGGCTGACCTTGCGCCACGCCCTGATCTCGTACAGGTCGAACCGGAACTGGTGGGGACGTTGCGCGCCCTGCATCGTCACCTGGACGGCGCCCTCGCGCTGGTGTCCGGCCGGCCGATCGCCGAGCTGGACGACTTCCTCAAGCCTTTGCGGCTGCCGGCTGCCGGCGTGCACGGCGCGGAGTTGCGTGACGCGGGCGGCCACCGCCTGCGCGAGCCCGATCCCGGCGTGCCCTTGCTGCTGCCGCCGCTGCAGGCGCTGGTCAGCGCCCACCCCGGGTTGCAGCTGGAACGCAAATCCGTCGCGGTCGCGGTGCACTATCGCGCCGTTCCCGAACTCGAGGGCCTGGTACGCAACTTTGCCGCGACGCTGGCGGCCGGCGTGCCCGGCGTCGAACTCCTGCACGGCAAGATGGTGGTCGAGTTCAAGCCGGCCGGCGTGGACAAGGGCGGCGCCATCGACACCTTCATGCGCGGCCCGCCGTTCGCGCGGCGCACGCCGCTGTTCGCCGGCGACGACATCACCGACGAAGCCGGCTTCGCCGTGGTGCGCCGCCTGGGCGGCGTGGGCGTGCTGGTCGGCCAGCGCCCCAGCGCGGCCACGGTCAGCGTGACCGGGCCGGCGGCGCTGCGCTGCTGGCTGCATCGTTCGGCCAAGGCGCTGGAAGTCATGGCTGCCGCCGGGGCCGCTTCCACATCCGCAACGACGTCTTGAGGGGGAATTCGCTGTGAGCCAACCATCCACCGAGGACAACCGTCCGCGCGCCGCCGCGCGCCAACACGCCGATCCGTCGCTCTCGATGGGCATGATCGGCAACTGCGCGATCTCCGCGCTGGTCGACGGGCGCGGCCGCTTTGTCTGGTGCTGCCTGCCGCGCTTCGACGGCGACCCGGTCTTCAATGCGCTGCTCGATCCCAGCGAAAACGCCGGCCACTTCGCCATCGAGATCGAGGACTTCCAGGAAGCGCAGCAATGGTACGAGCCGAACACCGCGGTGCTGCGCACGCGGCTGACGGACCGCCACAACAACTGCATGGAGATCACCGATTTCGCGCCGCGCTTCTTCCGCCTCGGCCGCTACTTCCGGCCCACCACGCTGATCCGCCGCATCCGCCCCATCCGTGGCGCGCCGCGGGTGCGCGTCACGGTGGCGCCGCGTTTCGACTGGGGCCGCGTGGTGCCGGAGATCACGCGGGGCAGCAGCCACGTACGCTATATCGGCGACGGCATGACCCTGCGCATGACGACCAACGCGCCGCTGACCTATGTGCTGTCGCAGACGCCATTCCTGCTCACGCGCGACCATGACTTCATCCTCGGCCCCGACGAAACGCTGCAGGGCGGGGTGGAGGAGATCGCGCGCGACTTCGAGCAGGAAACCACCGCCTACTGGCGCATGTGGAGCCGGCGCCTGGCGGTGCCGCGCGAATGGCAGGACGCGGTGATCCGCGCCGCCATCACGCTCAAGCTGTCGCTGTTCGAGGAAACTGGCGCCATCGTCGCGGCCATGACCACCAGCATTCCGGAGGCGCCCGGCAGCGGCCGCACCTGGGACTACCGCTTCTGCTGGCTGCGCGACGCCTTTTTCGTGATCCGCGCACTCAACAGCCTGTCCGAGGTGGGCACCATGGAGGACTACCTGCGCTGGCTGTCCAATGTGGTGATGCAGTCCAAGGACGGTCATATCCAGCCGCTGTACGGCATCGGGCTGGAGCTGGAACTGCCTGAGAGCGTGCTCGATCACTTGCCGGGCTACCGCAGCATGGGCCCGGTGCGCGTGGGCAACCAGGCGCAGGAGCACTTCCAGCACGATGTCTACGGCAACGTGGTGCTGGGCGCGGCGCAGGCCTTCCACGACCATCGCCTGCTGCACCGGGGCGGGGCCGCCGAATACCGCGTGCTGGAAACCGTGGGCGAGCAGGCGGTGCGCGTGTTCGGCACGCCCGACGCCGGCATGTGGGAGCTGCGCACCCGCGCGCGCGTGCACACCTCGTCGGCGCTGATGAGCTGGGCCGCCTGCGACCGCCTGGCCAAGGTCGGCGACGCGCTGCAGCTGCCGGACCGCGCCGCGTACTGGCGCCAGCACGCCGACGTCATGAAAGAGCGCATCGTGCGCGAATCCTGGAGCGAGGAGCGCAAGGCCTTCGCCGAGAGCTTCGGCGGACGCGAGCTGGACGCCAGCGTGCTGCTGATGGCCGAGGTGGGATTCATCGCGCCGCAGGACGAGCGCTTCATGTCCACGCTCGAGGCGATGGAAGCCTCGCTGTGCGACGGGCCCTACATGCGCCGCTACGAGGCGCCGGACGATTTCGGCAGGCCCGAGACCGCCTTCAACATCTGCACTTTCTGGCGCATCGACGCGCTGGCCCGCGTGGGGCGCCGCGAAGAGGCGCGCGAGATCTTCGAAGCCATGCTGGCGGCGCGCAATCCGCTCGGCCTGCTGTCCGAGGATACCCACCCGGTGACCGGCGAGATGTGGGGCAACTTCCCGCAGACCTATTCGATGGTGGGCTTGATCAACGGCGCCACGCGCCTGTCGGCGCCGTGGGACGCGGTGATCTGACCGGCTGAGCCGGGCGTGGAACGACAAAGGACGATATGGGCAGACTAGTTGCGGTATCCAATCGCGTGGCCGATCCCCGCAACATTGCCGCGGGCGGACTGGCGGTGGCGCTGGGCGAGGCGCTCAAGGCCACCGGCGGGGTCTGGTTCGGCTGGAGCGGCAAGACCGTGGAGGCGGCGCAGGGCGGCACGCCGGGCGAGGGCGAACTGCATATCCAGCAGGCGGGCAATGTCACGCTGGCCACGGTGGACCTGTGCCGCGAGGACCACGACTCGTATTACCAGGGGTATAGCAACGGCGTGCTGTGGCCGGTGTTCCACTATCGCATCGACCTGGCGGACTTCGATTCCGCGCATCTGAACGTGTACCGGCGCGTCAACCAGCTGTTCGCGCGCAAGCTCGCGCCGCTGCTGCGCCCCGACGACGTGATCTGGATCCACGACTACCACCTGATCCCGCTGGCGTCCGAGCTGCGCGCCATGGGCTGCGGCCAGCGCATCGGCTTTTTCCTGCATATCCCGTTGCCGCCGCCGCTGATCCTGGCCGCGATCCCGCAGCACGAATGGCTGATGCGCGCGCTGTTCGCCTATGACCTGATCGGCTTCCAGAGCCAGCTGGACCTGGAGCATTTCTCGCGCTACGTGCAGCGCGAGGCGCAGGCCGAGCCGATGGGCGACAACCGCTTCCGCGCCTTCCACCGCACGGTGCGCGCGCAGGCCTTCCCGATCGGCATCGACGTGGACGAGTTCGCTGCGCTGGGCCGCGGCGAGGAATCGCGCGAGACCTACGAGATGATGCGGGGCCAGTACGCCACGCGCCGGCTCTTGCTCGGCATCGACCGCCTGGATTATTCCAAGGGCCTGCCCCAGCGCCTCAAGGCGGTGCGCGCGCTGATGGCGCAGTATCCCGAGAACCGCCGCAGCGCCACGCTGATCCAGATTGCCGCGCCGTCGCGCGAGACGGTGGACGCCTACGCGGACCTGCGGCGCGAGATGGAGGGGCTGTCGGGCGCCATCAACGGCGAGTATGGCGAGCTGGACTGGATGCCGGTGCGCTACATCCACCGCACCACGGCGCGGCGCCGCCTGCCGGGCCTGTGCCGCGCCTGCCGCGTGGCCCTGGTCACGCCCTTGCGCGACGGCATGAACCTGGTGGCCAAGGAGTTCGTCGCCGCGCAGGACCCGGACGATCCCGGCGTGCTGGTGCTGTCGCGCTTTGCCGGTGCCGCCGAGCAGTTGCGCGAGGCCCTGCTGGTCAATCCCTACGATATCAACGCCACCGCCCAGGCGATCCAGCAGGCGCTGCACATGCCGCTGGCCGAGCGCCAGTCGCGCCACCAGAAACTGCTGGAACGCATCCGCGCGCAGGACGTGCACTGGTGGCGGCGGGAGTACCTGCGGGCGCTGAGCGAGGCGGACGCCAACTAAGGCGCGCCGCCCGCCGGAAGGCTGTGGTCAGCCTTCCAGGTCCCCGGCGACATCCACGTCCCTGAAGGCGCCGTCATCCTCGGTCAGGATCCGTATCACCGCCTGCGTCTTGAGCAAGGCGCGCGCGCCTTCGTCGCCGTCCAGCCTGAGCAGCGTGTCGCGCCAGGCGGCCCCAAATCCCACCGGGTGCCCGCGCCGGCCATCGCGCCAGGGCGCGGCGATGGCGTCGGGCGTGGTGATGGTGAGCGCCACCGCGCGCACCAGTCCGGCTGGCAGCCACGGCATGTCGGCGAGCGCCACCACCCAGCCGCGCGCTTGCGCCGTGGCGGCGACCGCCGCGGCCAGCGCCGCGCCCATGCCCGCCTCGGCGGCCGGCGCTTCGAGCACGCGGCAGCCGGCCTGCCTCAATTCGGCCGCCAGCTCGGCGTGGCCCGGGCGGATCACCGCCAGGGCACCGGGCAGGGTGTTGGCCAGGGAGCGCGCGCTGCGCCCGGCCACGGTCTGGCCGTCCGGCAGCCTGGCGAGCAGCTTGTTCTGCCTGCCGCTGGCGTCGAAGCGGCGGCCGAAGCCCGCTGCCAGCAAGATCCCGGTGGGCGGCTCGGCGGCGTTGAACACCACCTTGGTGGCGTCGCTGATGGGGCCGGCCAGCGGGTCGGCGCCGTCGGAGCGACTGGTCACTGGTCGGTGCCGCAGGAACTGCCGGCGTCCGCCGCCAGTTCGCGGGCGGCCTTGGCGCCTTCGACCTGCAGGATGTCGGGCAGCGACACGTGGTTCTTGGCGGCCACCACTTCGGCCAGGATCGAGATGGCGATCTCCGGCGGCGTGCGGCTGCCGATATAGATGCCGACCGGGCCGTGCAGCCGCGCCAGCTGCACTTCGTTGAGATCGAATTCCTTGAGCCGCTCGCGGCGCGCCTGGTTGTTGCGGCGCGAACCCAGCGCGCCCACGTAGAAGGCGCGCGTGCGCAGCGCCTCCATCAGGGCCAGGTCGTCGAG
This sequence comes from Cupriavidus sp. 05T41, assembly GCF_056396525.1. Classification (NCBI taxonomy): domain Bacteria; kingdom Pseudomonadati; phylum Pseudomonadota; class Betaproteobacteria; order Burkholderiales; family Burkholderiaceae; genus Cupriavidus; species Cupriavidus sp. 05T41. Next base: position 52,205 of record NZ_JBFTLQ010000010.1, on the reverse strand, counting down.
CTTGGGATCGTGGGTGACGGCGATCACGGCGCTGCGCTCGTCGAGCTTCATGTCCATCACCGTGTCGTCCGGCATGGTGCGCACCATGGTGACGCCGGGGATGTCCCAGGTCTCGGTGTATTCCTCGCGCGGATCGCACACGGTGACCTGGAAGCCCAGGCCCACCGCGATCTGCGACAGGTATTTCGAGAGTTGTCCGGCGCCGATCACGAGCATGCGGTAGCGCGGCCCGTGGATGGTGAGCAGGGTGCTGCCGTCGAACGACAGCCCGTCGGCGGCCTCGGCGTGGCCGAGCGTGGCGCGGCCGGTGGCCATGTCCAGCGTGCGCGCCACCAGCCTGCCGTTTTCCACGGCGGCGAGCAGGTCTTCCAGGCCGCTGACCGCGCTCAGCGGCTCGCTCACCAGTTCGATGGTGCCGCCGCAGGGCAGGCCGAAGCGGTGCGCTTCCTCGGCGCTGATACCGTACTTGACGGCCTCCGGGCGTGAGCCGGCGATGCCTTCGCGGCGCACCCGGTCGATGATGTCGTCCTCGATGCAGCCGCCCGATACCGAGCCGACCACCAGGCCGTCATCGCGCACCGCCAGCATGGCGCCCTCCGGGCGGGGCGAGGAGCCCCAGGTCCTGACCACCGTCACCAATAGCGCGCGGTGGCCTTCGGCCAGCCAGCGCACGCTGCACTTCAGGACTTCGAGATCCACGCTGTCCATGATCGTTTCCGCTTTGTCTCACCGTTCTGTTCATCGGGTGCGCTGCCCTCGGCGGGCGCCACCTCGTCCCTGGCGACATCGTCTCCGGTACCGGCATCCGCTTGCGTGGCGCCTCCCAGCGCCGCGGTAAGGCGGTCGAAGAAGGCGTCGGCCATCTTGCGCGCCGCCGCATCCACCAGCCGCGAGCCGATCTGCGCGATCTTGCCGCCGACCTGGGCGCTGACCGTGTAGGTCAGCAGCGTGTGGTCGCCCTCGGGCGCCAGCGTCACGCGCGCGCTGCCCTTGCCGAAGCCGGCCGCGCCGCCCTGGCCGTCGAACTGGATGGTGTAGCTGTCGGGTGCCTGGATGTCCTGCAGGGCCATGCGCCCCTTGAAGCGCGCCTTGACCGGGCCTACCGCGGCGGTCAGCGCCAGCAGGTAGGCGTTGTCGTTGTCGCCGTCAGCCTCGATGCTCTCACATCCTGGGATGCACTGCTTGAGCAGGGCAGTATCGTTGAGGGCTTCCCAGGCGGCTTGCTGGGCCACCGGCAGTTGCCGTGTCTGTGTCATTTCCATGGTGGGGCGGTCTCCTTGTTGTGCCTGCCGGGCGTTGTCCGCATGGCGGGCATGGCGTCGCGCGCGGCGGGCGGCGCGAAGGCGGGCAGTTCATGACGGGGCTCGGCCAGCAATGATTCGAGCGCGAACAGGCTGTCCAGGTTGTGTGCCGAGCGCAGCGCATCCACGTGCGGCAGGATGGCCTGCACGCCACGCGCCTGGGGGGTGAAGCCCGGGTAGCGCAGCAGCGGATTGAGCCAGAGGATGCGATGGGCGAAGCGGCGCAGGCGCGCCATTTCCGTGCCGAGCAGGTCGATATCCTCATGGTCGAGGCCATCGGTGACCAGCAGCACGGTGGCGCGGCCGGACAGCGTGCGGCGCGCCCATTGCCGGTTGAAGGTGGCCAGCGCCGCGCCGATGCGGGTGCCGCCGGCCCAGTCGCGCACCTGGCCGGTGATCGCCTCGACCGCCTCGTCGGGGTCGCGTTCGCGCAGCGAGCGGGTGATATTGGTCAGGCGGGTGCCGAACAGGAAGACCGAGAGGCGCTCGCGCGACTGCGTCAGCGCGTGGCAGAAGTAGAGTACCGCGCGCGAGTACTGGCTCATCGAGCCGGAGATGTCGAGCAGCAGCACCAGGGGCGGCCGGCGTTCGGCATGGCGGCGGAATTTCCAGCGCAGCCACTCGCCTTGCTGGCGCACCGCCAGCCGCGAGCTGGCGCGCAGGTCGGCGCGCGGGCCGCTGGCGGCGGGGCGCAGCCGGCGCGTGCGCTCGGTGGCCAGCCGCGTGTGGCGGGAGCGGATCATATGCTGCAGTGCGCGCCATTCCTCGGCGCCAAGCGTCTCGAAGTCGCGCCTGGCAAGCCGTTCCTGCGCCGAGAAGGTGAGCGGCGCAGTGAAGCGTTCCTCGTTCTCCTTGCCGCGCTGGCTGGCCTGGGGCGGGCGCTGCGCGGCAAGGGCGTCGGCCAGGCGGTTGCTGCGCTGCGGCGGCGGGGCCCCGGCGTCCACGCGCGGCAGCAGCAGGGCGCGCAGCTTGCCCTCCCAGTCGGGGTCGCGCCAGAACAGGTCGAAGGCGGCATCGAACAGGGGCCGCTGGTCGGGGCCGTTGACCATCAGCGCCGCCATCGCCGCGCGCACTTCGCCGCGCTGGCCGATGTCGACGTACTGCAGCGCCAGCAGCGTATCCACCGCGTGCGCGGGGGATAGCGCGAAGCCGGCGTCGCGCAGCAGCCGCACGAAGTGCGTGACGTTGCGCGCCAGCATGGGCAGGGTGCCGCCGACGGGCGTGCCGGCGGGCCTGGCGTCCGGATGCAGCCTCGGCATGCCTCAGGCTCCCGGCGGGCTGGCCAGCAGTTCGGCCACGGTGGGGCCGTCCACGCGGGCCAGGTCGTCCTGGTACTTCAGCAGCACGCCCAGGGTGTCGCGCACCGATTGCGGGTCGAGCTCGGTCACGCCGAGCGCGGCCAGCGCGCGGCACCAGTCGATCGCCTCGGCGATGCCGGGCGCCTTGAACAGATCGATGCCGCGCAATCCGTGGACGAAGTCGATGGCCTCGTGCTGCAGCGCGGCCGCGGCCTCTGGCGCGCGCGCGGCCACGATCTGCAGTTCGCGCTCGCGCTGCGGATAGCCCATCCACTGGTACAGGCAGCGGCGCTTGAGTGCGTCGTGCACCTCGCGGGTGCGGTTGGACGTGACCACGATCAGCGGGGCTTGCTCGGCCTGCACCACGCCGATCTCGGGAATCGAGACCTGGTATTCGGACAGCACTTCCAGCAGGAAGGCCTCGAACGGCTCGTCGGCACGGTCGATCTCGTCGATCAGCAGCACGCGCGGCATGTCCGGCGCCGCCGGGTCGGGCAGCAGCGATTCCAGCAGGGGACGCTTGAGCAGGAAATCGTCATGGTAGAGCGATTGCGCCTCGGGCCGCTCGCCGCGCGCCTCCGCCAGGCGCAGCGCCATGATCTGGCGCGGATAGTCCCATTCGTACAGCGCGCTGGACGCATCCAGGCCTTCGTAGCATTGCAGGCGCAGCAGCCGCGTGCCGAGCGCGCCCGCGATGGCGCGCGCCAGCGCCGTCTTGCCTACGCCGGGCTCGCCTTCCAGGAAGAGCGGGCGTTGCATGCGAAGCGCCAGGTAGAGCACGGTGGCGGTCTCGCGGTCGGCGAAATATTGCTGCGCCTCCAGCAGGGCGGCGGTGTGGTCGATGGACGTGGGGAGCATGGTGGGATGTGATGCCGGGTGCTGGAAAGGGCGGTGATTCGATGTGATAGGCGGTTGGCGCTGTGAGTGCCTGCCCTCTCCCCCGGCGCTGCTGCCGTGGACGGGAGAGAGGAGAAAGCCGGCGGGCCGCCCGCTTCTCTGTACGGTCCTCCCGCGCTTCCTGCCCGCGGTCGGTCCGTTCCCCTCTCCTGCTTGCCCACTTGCGGGAGCGGGGCCGGGGGAGAGGGCGGGCGCCCGATACGGCGAAGGCGCCCGCCTTGCCTCAGCCCTGGCTGGCCTGTTCCACCGCCCTGGCAGCCAGCACCGGGATCAGATGCGCCCGGTACTCCGCCGACGCGTGCAGGTCGGTGCTCAGCCGGCTCGCATCCACTGTCGCCGCGCGCGCCGCGGCCGGCGTGAAGCTGGCGGACAACGCCTGCTCCAGCGGCGCGCAGCGGAACACGCTGTCGGCCGCGCCGGTGACCGCCACGCGTACCGTCTTGCCGAAGCGCGCCACCATCACGCCCACCAGCGCGAAACGCGAGGCCGGGTTGCGGAACTTCACATAGGCAGCCTGCTCGGGCAGCGGGAACCGTACCGCGGTGATCAGTTCGTCGGGTTCGAGCGCCGTTTCGTAGAGCCCCTTGAAGAAGTTGTCGGCGGTGATATTGCGGCGGTCGGTCACCACCGTGGCGTTCAGGGCAAGCACCGCGGCCGGATAGCAGGCGGCGGGATCGTCGTTGGCCAGCGAGCCGCCCAGCGTGCCCATGGCGCGCACCTGGCGATCGCCGATGCCGCCCGCCAGCGCGGCCAGCGCGGGAATCGCCCTGGCCACCTCGGCACTGGCCGCCACATCGGCATGGCGCGCGGCCCCGCCGATCACCAGTTCGCCGTTGTCCATGCGGATATCGGCCATGCCGGCGATGCGCGACACGTCCACCAGCGCCGAAGGCGCCGCCAGCCGCAGCTTCATCGCGGCCAGCAGGCTCTGGCCGCCGCCGAGGAACTTGGCGTCGGCATCGGCCTTGAGCCGGGCCACCGCGGACTTGGCATCGGCGGCGCGTTCGAAATTGAATGCGTACATGGTCTGCCTCCGATTCAGTTGGCGGTTTGCGCTTGGCGGATCGCCTGCCACACGCGATGCGGCGTGGCGGGCATCTGGATGTCGCGCACGCCCAGCGGCGCGAGCGCATCCACCAGCGCATTGATGAAGGCCGGCGGCGAGCCGATGGCGCCGGCCTCCCCGCAGCCCTTCACACCCAGCGGGTTGTGCGTGCAGGGCGTGCCCTTGGCGGTCTCCACGGTGAAGTCCGGCAGGTCGTCGGCGCGCGGCATGGCGTAGTCCATGTAGGAGCCGGTCAGCAGCTGGCCGCTGTCGTCGTAGATGCATTGCTCCAGCATCGCCTGGCCGAGCCCCTGGCCAATGCCGCCGTGCACCTGCCCTTCCACGATCATCGGGTTGATGATGTTGCCGAAATCGTCCACCGCGGTGAACTTGACCACATGGCTCTCGCCGGTGTCCGGGTCCACTTCCACCTCGCAGATATAGGCGCCGGACGGGTAGGTGAAGTTGGTCGGGTCGTAGAAGGCGTTCTCGTTGAGGCCGGGTTCGAGCTTGTCGAGCGGATAGTTGTGCGGCACGTAGGCCGTCAGCGCGATCTCGCCGAAGGTCTTGCTGCGGTCGGTGCCGGCCACGCTGAATACGCCGTCCTTGAACTCGATGTCGGCATCGGAGGCTTCCAGCAGGTGGGCCGCGATCTTCTTGGCCTTGGCCTCGATCTTGTCGAGCGCCTTCATGATGGCCGAGCCGCCCACCGCCAGCGAGCGCGAGCCATAGGTGCCCATGCCGAAGGGCACGCGGCCCGTATCGCCGTGCACGATCTCCACCGCGTCGAGCGCGATGCCCAGGCGGTCCGCCACCACCTGCGCGAAGGTGGTTTCATGCCCTTGGCCATGGCTGTGCGAGCCGGTGAACACCGTCACGGTGCCGGTCGGGTGGACACGGATCTCGCCCACTTCGAACAGCCCCGCGCGCGCGCCCAGCGCGCCGGCGATATTCGAAGGCGCCAGCCCGCAGGCCTCGATGTAGCAGGAATAGCCCAGGCCGCGCAGCTTGCCGCGCTGCTTTGCTTCGTCCCTGCGCGCGGGGAAACCCTTCACGTCGGCGAGTTCCTGCGCGCGCGCCAGGCACGGCTCGTAGTCGCCGGTGTCGTACGTCAGGCCGACCGGGGTGGCATAGGGGAACTCGCGGATGAAGTTCTTGCGGCGCAGTTCGGCCGGGTCCATCTTCAGCTCGCGCGCGGCGGCTTCCACCAGCCGCTCGACCACATAGGTGGCTTCCGGGCGTCCGGCGCCGCGGTAGGCGTCCACCGGCGCGGTGTTGGTGAATACGGCACGCACCTCGGCGTAGATGGCAGGCGTGGTGTACTGCCCGGCCAGCAGCGTGGCGTAGAGGATGGTGGGCACGCTCGAAGCGAAGGTCGAGAGGTATGCGCCCATGTTGGCGGTGGTGTGCACCCGCATCGCCAGGAACTTGCCGTCGGCATCCAGCGCCAGTTCGGCCTTGGTGACGTGGTCGCGCCCGTGCGCGTCGGTGAGGAAGGATTCCGAGCGCTCGGCGGTCCATTTGATCGGGCGCTTTACCTTCTTCGAGGCCCAGGTCAGCGCCACGTCTTCCGCGTACAGGAAGATCTTGGAGCCGAAGCCGCCGCCGACGTCCGGTGCGATGATGCGCAGCCGCGATTCGGGCAGGCCCAGCACGAAGGCGCCCATCAGCAGGCGTTCCACGTGCGGGTTCTGGTTGGCGACGTAGACGGTGTAGCTGTCATCTTGCCGGGTGTAGCTGGCGTTGACGGCGCGCGGCTCGATGGCGTTCGGGATCAGGCGGTTGTTGACGATATCCAGCGTCGTCACGTGCGCGGCCCTGGCGAAGGCGGCGTCGGTGGCGGCGCGGTCGCCGTGGCCCCACACATAGCTGGTGTTCTGCGGCACGTCGTCGTGCACCAGCGCACCGGCGGACGCGGCCTGCGCGGTGTGGACCACGGCTTCCAGCTCTTCGTAGTCCACCTCGATCTTTTCGGCGGCGTCCTTGGCCTGCTGCAGGGTCTCGGCCACCACCAGCGCGACCTGGTCGCCCACGTGGCGGGCCTTGCCTTGCGCCAGCACCGGGTGCGGCGGCTCCTTCATCGGGCTGCCGTCGATGCTGTGGATCAGCCAGCCGCAGGGCAGGCCGCCGACCTTGTCGGCGGCGATGTCGTCGCCGGTGAAGATGGCGATCACGCCGGGCGAGGCCAGGGCCTCGGTCTTGTCGATGGAGGCGATGCGCGCGTGCGCGTGCGGCGAGCGCAGGAAGTAGCCGTAGCTCTGCTGCGGCAGGACGACGTCGTCGGTGTACTGGCCGTTGCCGGTCAGGAAGCGGTAGTCTTCCTTGCGCCTGACCGAGGCGCCGATGAGGTGCTGGTTGTCGGGTGCGTTCATGGCTGTCCCCTTATTCGGCGCTGGCGGTGGCGCCACGCATCGCAGCCTGGCCTTCCTGCACGGCGCGCACGATATTGTGGTAGCCGGTGCAGCGGCACAGGTTGCCGTCGAGCTGCGCGCGGATGGCGGTGGCGTCGGCATTCGGCTGCGCCTTGACGAGCGCGGTGGCACTCATCACCATGCCGGGCGTGCAGAAGCCGCACTGCAGGCCGTGGCAGTTGCGGAAGGCTTCCTGCATCGGGTGGAGCTGGCCTTCGGGGGCCAGGCCCTCGATGGTGGTGATGGTGGTGCCGTCCGCCTGGGCTGCCAGCAGGTTGCACGACTTGACCGCGCGGCCGTCCAGGTGCACGGTGCAGGCGCCGCACTGGGCGGTGTCGCAGCCCACATGGGTGCCGGTGAGCCGGAGGTGCTCGCGCAGGAACTGGACGAGAAGGGTGGTGGGGTCTACCTGGGCGTCGATGATGCGGCCGTTGACGGTCAGGCGGATAGGAATCGCCATGCTTGTCTCCATGTGGGTGGACACGTGCATGACCAATCCGCGAATCCCGAAATGCTGCGCGGGACTGGCCACGACGCGTTACTGCCGTTTGCTGGTGACGGCTATTTCGTGATGTTGGTACTGCGGGTGCTGCGGCTGCTAGGGTGCGGCGGGCGCCGACAATGGAATCCATGCGGCAAAAAACGGCCAGACCGCGACTGGACCGCGAACGTTTATCCGCGTCAGGCTCTAACAGTTAATCACAAATCAACCGTGTATGCCATGCGGGTTGCCCCCTTGCGGCGGGCCCCGGGGCAGCGCGGCACTACAGGACGGCTTTTGCCCATGGAAGGCTTCATCGACTGGTTGTTCGGCACCGTGGCCCTGCCCAAGGTGGGGCTGCCGGCCATCTTCGTGGTCAGCCTGATATCGGCCACGCTGCTGCCGCTGGGCTCCGAGCCGGCCGTATTCGGCTACATCAAGCTCAACCCCCACATGTTCTGGCCGGCTATCGTGGTGGCCACGCTGGGCAACACCATCGGCGGCGCCATCGACTGGTGGCTGGGCTACGCGGCCAAGCTGGCGCTGGTGCGCTACCGCAAGCATCGCCAGCAGCGCGAGCACGAAACGGAGCACGCGGAGCACCGGCGCCATCCGCGCCAGCCGCGCAGGCCGGCGCTCGACAAGCGCTACTTCCGCTGGATGCGCCGCCTGGGCCCGCCCACCCTGCTGGCCTCCTGGCTGCCGGGTATTGGTGATCCTCTGTGCACATTGGCGGGGTGGTTGCGGCTGCCATTCTGGCCTAGCCTTGTATACATGGCGATCGGCAAGTTCCTGCGCTACCTCGCCATGACCGGCGCCCTGCTGACGGTGCCGGACAGCTTCTGGCGTGGTATCGGCGCCGGCCTCAGAAGCCTGTTCTAGAGCGGATTCGCGGGTGCGGGCGGGTTGGCGGGAGCGGCGGGGGGTATTCCATTCCCGCATGCTGCGGTGCGGCGAAAGCAGGCCTTGAAGTACAATTGCCCTTTAAAGACGATCCGGCGCACCGTCCCCGTGCGCTACAGGTAGCGGTCCCTCCCCATGAACGCCCCACTCGTGCTCGATGCCAAACTCGCCGCGCAGGATGCCCCGCCGCGCCTGCGTGAGATCCCCTATAACTACACGTCTTTCTCGGATCGCGAGATCGTCATCCGGCTGCTGGGCGAAGAGGCCTGGCGCATCCTGGACGAACTGCGGAGCGAACGCCGCACCGGCCGCTCGGCCCGCATGCTGTACGAAGTCCTGGGCGATATCTGGGTGGTGCGCCGCAACCCGTACCTGCAGGACGACCTGCTCGAGAATCCCAAGCGCCGCCAGATGCTGGTGACGGCGCTGCATCACCGCCTGTCCGAAGTGGAGAAGCGCCGTGCCGCCGACCGTGCCGAGCACGCCGAGCCGGCCGCCGAAGGCCGTTCCCACCGCGTCGAGCAGCTGGTGAGCTTTGCCAAGCAGGCCATCGAGGACTTCAAGCAGGAATTCGCCGACGCCTACGAGCTGCGCAAGCGCACCCAGCGCGTGCTGGGACGCATCACGCAGAAGGACAACATCAAGTTCGACGGCCTGTCGCGCGTCTCGCATGTGACCGACGCGACCGACTGGCGCGTGGAATATCCCTTTGTCGTCCTCACCCCGGACACCGAGGAAGAGATCGCCGGCATGGTCAAGGGCTGCTTCGAGCTGGGCCTGACCATCATCCCGCGCGGAGGCGGCACCGGTTATACCGGCGGCGCCGTGCCGCTGACGCCGATGAGCGCGGTGATCAACACCGAGAAGCTGGAACAGCTCGGGCCGGTCGAGCAGACCGACCTGCCGGGCGTGTCGCACAAGGTCGGCACCATTTTCTCCGGCGCCGGCGTGGTGACGCGCCGCGTGGCGGATGCCGCCGACAAGGCAGGGCTGGTGTTCGCGGTCGACCCGACCTCGATCGATGCGTCGTGCATCGGCGGCAACGTGGCCATGAACGCCGGTGGCAAGAAGGCCGTGCTGTGGGGCACCGCGCTCGACAACCTGGCCTGGTGGCGCATGGTGGACCCGGAAGGCAACTGGCTGGAAGTCACCCGGCTGGACCACAACCTGGGCAAGATCCATGACGTGCCGGTCGCCACCTTCGAGCTGAAGTGGTCGGACGGCAACCGCGCGCCCGGCGAAAAGCCGCTGCGCACGGAAACCCTTGCCATCGAAGGGCGCAAGTTCCGCAAGGAAGGCCTGGGCAAGGACGTCACCGACAAGTTCCTGGCCGGCCTGCCCGGCATCCAGAAGGAAGGCTGCGACGGCATCATCACCAGCGCCCGCTGGATCCTGCATCGCATGCCGGCGCACGTGCGCACGGTCTGCCTGGAATTCTTCGGCCAGGCCCGCGACGCCATCCCCAGCATCGTCGAGATCAAGGACTACCTGGACGCCGAGTCGCGCACGCCGGGCGGTGCCATCCTGGCCGGCCTGGAACACCTGGACGAACGCTACCTGCGCGCGGTCGGCTACGCCACCAAGAGCAAGCGCAACGCCTTCCCGAAGATGGTGCTGATCGGCGACATCGTCGGCGACGACCAGGACGCGGTGGCCCGCGCCACCTCGGAAGTCATCCGCATGGCCAACGGCAAGAGCGGCGAAGGCTTTGTCGCGGTCAGCCCCGAGGCGCGCAAGAAATTCTGGCTGGACCGTTCCCGCACCGCCGCCATCGCCAAGCACACCAACGCCTTCAAGATCAACGAAGACGTGGTGATCCCGCTGCCGCGCATGGGCGAGTACACCGACGGCATCGAGCGCATCAATATCGAGCTGTCGATCAAGAACAAGCTCAAGCTGACCGACGCGCTGGAAGCCTTCTTCGCGCGCGGCAACCTGCCGCTGGGCCGCAGCGACGACGCCAACGAGATCCCCAGCGCCGAGCTGCTCGAAGACCGCGTGCAGCACGCGCTGCAGTTGCTGCGCGAGATCCGCTCGCGCTGGATCTACCTGCAGGACCACCTCGACACGCCGCTGGCCACCGCGCGCGCCGCGCTGATCGGCCACGGCCTGGGCCTGCTCGGACCGGCCTTCGAGGCGCGCCTCGCGCAGCAGCCGGACGCCAACGTGTTCCACCTGCTGCAGGACCGCACCATCCGCGTGTCGTGGAAGAGCGAAGTGCGCGCCGAACTGCGCAATATCTTCAACGGCGGCGAGTTCAAGCCCATCCTGGACGAGGCGCAGAAGATCCACAAGCAGGTGCTGCGCGGGCGCGTCTTCGTGGCCCTGCACATGCACGCCGGCGACGGCAACGTGCACACCAACATCCCGGTCAACTCCGACGACTACGACATGCTGCAGGACGCCCACCGCGCGGTGGCCCGCATCATGGCGCTGGCGCGCTCGCTCGACGGCGTGATTTCCGGCGAGCACGGCATCGGCATCACCAAGCTGGAGTTCCTGACCGAGGACGAGATCGGCGAGTTCCGCCAGTACAAGCAGCGCGTGGATCCGCAGGGCCGCTTCAACAAGGGCAAGCTGCTGCCGGGCGCGGACCTGCGCAATGCGTACACGCCGTCGTTCGGCCTGATGGGGCATGAGTCCATCATCATGCAGCAGAGCGATATCGGCGCCATTGCCGACAGCGTCAAGGACTGCCTGCGCTGCGGCAAGTGCAAGCCGGTGTGCGCCACCCACGTGCCGCGTGCCAACCTGCTGTACAGCCCGCGCAACAAGATCCTGGCGACCTCGCTGCTGGTGGAGGCCTTCCTGTACGAGGAGCAGACCCGGCGCGGCATCTCGATCAAGCACTGGGACGAGTTCTCCGACGTGGCCGACCACTGCACGGTCTGCCACAAGTGCGTGACGCCGTGCCCGGTCAAGATCGATTTCGGCGACGTGTCGATGAACATGCGCAACCTGCTGCGCAAGATGGGGCAGAAGAAATTCAACCCCGGCACGGCGGCGTCGATGTTCTTCCTCAACGCCACCAGCCCGCAGACCATCAACATGACCCGCAAGGTCATGATCGACTGGGGCTACAAGGCGCAGCGCCTGGGCAACGACCTGCTCAAGAAGCTGGCGAAGAAGCAGACCGCGCAGCCGCCCGCCACGGTGGGCCGCGCGCCGGTGCAGGAGCAGGTGATCCACTTCATCAACAAGAAGATGCCGGGCAACCTGCCCAAGAAGACCGCGCGCGCGCTGCTCGATATCGAGGACAACGAGATCGTGCCGATCATCCGCGACCCGAAGCGGACCTCGCCCGAGACCGAGGCGGTGTTCTACTTCCCGGGCTGCGGCTCGGAGCGGCTGTTCTCGCAGGTCGGCCTGGCCACGCAGGCCATGCTGTGGCATGTGGGCGTGCAGACCGTGCTGCCGCCGGGCTACCTGTGCTGCGGCTACCCGCAGCGCGGCAACGGCCAGTACGACAAGGCCGAGAAGATGGTCACCGACAACCGGGTGCTGTTCCACCGGGTCGCCAATACGCTCAACTACCTCGACATCAAGACCGTGGTGGTGAGCTGCGGCACCTGCTACGACCAGCTCGCCGGCTATGAATTCGACAAGATCTTCCCCGGCTGCCGCATCATCGACATCCACGAGTACCTGCTCGAGAAGGGCGTCAAGCTGGAAGGCGTGACCGGTACGCGCTACATGTACCACGATCCCTGCCACACCCCGATCAAGACCATGGACCCCACCAAGCTCGTCAACGAGCTGATGGGCGGCAACGAAGGCGGCGGCAAGATCGAGAAGAACGAGCGTTGCTGCGGCGAATCGGGCACGCTGGCGGTCAGCCGCCCGGACATCTCCACGCAGATCCGCTTCCGCAAGGAAGAGGAGATGACCAGGGGCGCGGACAAGCTGCGCACCGACGGCTTCGCCGGTGACGTCAAGATCCTGACCAGCTGCCCGTCCTGCCTGCAAGGCCTGTCGCGCTACAAGGAAGATGCCACCGTCACGGCCGACTACATCGTGGTCGAGATGGCCAAGCACCTGCTGGGCGAGAACTGGATGCCCGACTACGTCGCCAAGGCCAACTCGGGCGGCATCGAGCGGGTGCTGGTGTGACGCGCGCCGCTGCCTGCCCGCTGTGCCAGTCCGACGGCGGCGAACTGGTCTGGCGCGGCGAGCGCGCCCGGGTCATCCTGGTCGAGCACGAGCGCTTCCCGGGCTTCTGCCGCGTGGTCTGGAACGACCATGTGGCCGAGCAGACCGACCTCTCCGACGAGGACCAGGCCTGGCTGATGCGCCTGGTGGCGCGCGTGGAGCGCACGGTGCGCGACGTGATGACGCCAGACAAGGTCAACCTGGCCGCTTTCGGCAACATGGTGCCGCACCTGCACTGGCATATCATTCCGCGCTATCGCTGGGACACGCATTTCCCGGAAGCCGTGTGGGCCGCGCCGCAGCGCGAGGCCGATGCCGCGCGGGTGGCGGAGCTGGCGTCGCGGTTGCCGGTGCTGCGCGATGCGCTGGCGGGCATCGCGGACGCCGGCTAGGGCGCGTCCACGCCGGGCCGGCGCAACGCGTTGAAGGGGTCACGGAACCTGGCACGCGCTGCCGGCTTCTAAGAGGCTAATATCTCCCACTAGCGCAGGCCGCCGGCCGTGCGTGTCCTGCTTGCGCGAAAGGTGCCATGTCCACACCGACCTCCGTTACCGTTCCCGGCCCGGCCGTACCGGCCCGTGCCCTCAAGATCCAGAGCCGCCTGCGCGTGGTCGAGACCTGGGATCTGATCAAGCCCTACTGGGGATCCGAGGACCGCAAGGCCGGGCTCGGGCTGCTGGGCTTCGTGGTGGCGCTCAACCTCGGCATCGTCTATATCAACGTGCTGCTCAACGAGTGGAACCGGGTGTTCTACAACGCGCTGGAGCAGCATGACTACACCTCCTTCAAGGAGTTGCTGATCCGCTTTTCGTGGATTGCGGGCTTCTTCATCGTGGCGGCCATCTCGCGGCAGTACTACACCATGATGCTGCAGATGCGCTGGCGGACCTGGATGACCGGCCAGTTCATGGAACACTGGCTCAGCCACCAGGCCTACTACCGCATCGAGCAGACCCACGCCACCGACAACCCCGACCAGCGGCTGGCCGATGACCTGCGCTCCTTTACCGACGGCGCGCTGACGCTCTCGCTGGGCTTGCTCAATTCGGTGGTGACGCTGGTGTCCTTCGTCGGCATCCTGTGGGCGGTGTCGGGGCCGATCAGCTTCGCGCTGGGCGGCAGCACCGTCACCATCCCCGGCTATATGGTGTGGTTCGCGGTGGGCTACGCGGTGATCGGCTCGCTGATCGCTCACCTGGTGGGGCGCCCGCTGATCGGCCTGAACTTCCAGCAGGAGCAGTACGAGGCGGACTTCCGTTTCACGCTGGTGCGCCTGCGCGAGAACAGCGAGCCGGTGGCGCTGTACCGCGGCGAGCCGACCGAGCAGGCCGGCCTGCACTCGCGCTTCGACCGCATCCGCGCCAACTGGAACCAGCTGATGCGCTACACGCGGCGGCTGACCTTCGTGAATTCCGGCTACAGCCAGTTCGCCATCATCTTCCCGCTGATCGTCGCGGCGCCGCGCTACTTCGCCGGCAAGATGACGCTGGGCGGGCTGATGCAGATGAGCTCCGCCTTCGGGCAGGTGCAGGGCGCGCTGTCCTGGTTCGTCGACAGCTACGCCACGCTGGTCGGCTGGAAGGCCGCGGCCAACCGGCTGATCGATTTCCGCGATGCCATCCGCGTGGCCGAGCGCCAGGACCAGGAACACACCGGCGTGCGCGATATCGAGGTCGACCAGGCCGACGCCGAGGCCATCCGCATCGATTCGCTGGCGCTGGCGCTGCCGGTGCGCACCACGATCCGCGGCGAGATCCTGCAGCGCCCGCTGGTGGCGCCGTTCTCGCTGCAGATCGCGCCCGGCGAGCGCTGGCTGGTGAGCGGGCCTTCGGGCTGCGGCAAGAGCGTGCTGTTCCGCGCGCTGGCCGGTATCTGGCCTTATGGCAGCGGCACGGTGGCAATGCCGCGCGCGGCGCGCATGCTGTTCCTGCCGCAGCGCAGCTACCTGCCGATCGGCTCGCTGGCCGACGCGCTGGCCTATCCGGACGCCGGCACCGTGCACAGCCGGGAATCGCTGCAGGCAGTGCTGGTCCAGGCCAGGCTGGGCGCGCTGACCGGGCAGCTCGACGTATTCGACAACTGGTCGCTGCGGCTGTCGCCGGGCGAGCAGCAGCGGCTGGCCTTTGCGCGCGCGCTGCTGCAAAGGCCGGATTACCTGTTCCTCGACGAAGCCACCAGCGCGCTCGACGAGGAAACCGAGGAAGCGATGTACCGCCTGATGGTGGAGTCGCTGCCCGGCGCGGCCATCGTCAGCATCGCCCACCGCAGCACGGTGGCGGCATTCCATGGCCGCCGGCTGCGCTATGTGGCCGCGGACGGGGCGCACTGGGAAGCGGACCAGAGCCGGCAAAGTGGGCAAGGCGAGGCGGCTGCGGTAAGCTATCGGGTCGTACACGAAGCGTGAGGGCGGTGCGGCCGCAATCTGCGGCCCGCTTGCAGCCGCGCGCCACACATCATGGCAGGCCTCGAAAAAGATACTCCCCATCCCACCGCCCTTACCGTGCACACCCAGTCGCGCGTGCTGGAGGTGGGCTTCGACAACGGCGCCGCCTTCCGGCTGCCCTTCGAATACCTGCGCGTCAACTCCCCCTCGGCCGAAGTGCAGGGCCACGGTCCCGGGCAGGAAGTCCTGCAGACCGGCAAGCGCGACGTGACCATCGTCGCCGTCGAGCCGGTGGGCAACTATGCCGTCCTGATCCGTTTTTCCGACGGGCACGATACCGGCATCTTTTCCTGGGAACTGCTTTACCGCCTCGGCGCGGAGCACGACGCGACCTGGCAGGCCTACCTGAAGCGACTGGAAGCAGCCGGGGTCGACCGCGACGCCCCGATGCCCGCCGCCGGCGGCCACGCCTGCGGCAACCATTGAGCTTGAGCGCCGCGCGCGCGATTACTGATTTACGGAGCAAGTCATGAGCGAAACCCACTTCGGGTTCGAAAAGGTCAATGAAGATGAGAAGGCCGGCAAGGTGGCCGGCGTTTTCCATTCGGTGGCCAGCAAGTACGACGTCATGAACGACCTGATGTCGGGCGGCATGCACCGGCTGTGGAAGATGTTCACGATCGCCCAGGCCGGCGTGCGGCCGGGCTTCAAGGTGCTCGACATCGCCGGCGGCACCGGCGACCTGTCCAAGACCTTTGCCCGCCAGGCGGGTCCGACCGGCGAGGTCTGGCTGACCGACATCAACGAATCGATGCTGCGCGTGGGGCGCGACCGCCTGCTGAACAAGGGCATCGTCACCCCGGTCTGCCTGTGTGACGCCGAGCGCATTCCGTTCCCGGACAACCACTTCGACCTCGTCACCGTGGCATTCGGCCTGCGCAACATGACCCACAAGGATGCCGCGCTTGCCGAGATGCGCCGCGTGGTCAAGCCGGGCGGCAAGGTGATGGTGCTGGAGTTTTCCAAGGTCTGGAAGCCGCTGGAAAAGGCCTACGACATCTATTCTTTCAAGGTACTGCCATGGCTTGGCGAGCGCGTGGCCCAGGATTCCCACAGCTATCGTTATCTGGCGGAATCCATCAGAATGCATCCAGACCAGGTTTCACTTGTACGCCTGATGGAACATGCGGGCCTGGAGAATGTCGAATACTTCAATCTGACCGCGGGCGTCGTGGCGCTTCACGTCGGACGAAAGTACTAGACAATAAAGGCTCAGCAAAAATTGAGCGAACTTAACAGGGGAAGCACTGATATGTCGCTATTTCGTGGAAAATTCATGGCATGTGTGCTGATCGGCACACTGGCCCTCGGCCTGGCACTCGATGCCAACGCCAAACGCCTGGGCGGGTCGCGCAGCATTGGCAAGCAATCGTCCGGCGTGACGCAGCGCCAGCAGACCCCGCCGCAACAGCAGCCGTCGCAGCCGCCTGCGCAGCAACCGGCCCAGCAGGCCGCACCGGCTGGCGCCGCCGCGGGCGCAGCCGCAGCGGCCGCGCCCAAGCGCAACTGGGGTGGCATGCTGGGCGGCATCGCCGCCGGCCTGGGTATCGGCTGGCTGCTGTCGCACTTCGGCCTGGGCGGGGCGGCGATGAGCTTCCTGTCCAACCTGATCCTGATCGCCCTGGTGGTCTTCGTGGCGATGTGGCTGATCCGCAAGTTCCGTGGCGGCGCAAGCCGTCCGCAGCAGCCGGCCTACGCCGGCGCCGGTGGCGGCAATGGCCTCGGCAGCGAACCGACGCTGCGCCAGCAGGCGCCGGCGGCTGCGTCGAATCCCGTGATGGCGTCGCCTGCTGCGTCGCAATCGCCGGTCGCGCCGGTCATGGCAGGCGCGGCGGGCGCCGTGGCGGCAGCCCAGCCCTGGGGCGTGCCGGCCGATTTCGATACCGAGGCCTTCCTGCGCAATGCCAAGGTCTACTACGTGCGTCTGCAGACCGCGTGGGATGCCGGCAACCTCGAGGACATCCGCGAGTTCACCACGCCCGAGATGTTCGCCGAGATCAAGATGGACCTGTCCGAGCGCGGCGCCGAGGTCAACAAGACCGACGTCGTCACGCTGGAAGCCGAGCTGCTGGGCATCGAAGACAGCCCGGCGCAGCATCTGGCGAGCGTGCGCTTCTCCGGCATGATCCGTGAAAAGGCGGGCGATCCGGCGCAGCCGTTTGCCGAAGTCTGGAACCTGGCCAAGCCCGTCAGCGGTAGCGGCGGCTGGGTGCTGGCGGGGATCCAGCAGGTTTCCTGACCGCGTCAGTCCTTCTTGTCCGGCCGGCTGCTGCGCGGCCGGCAGGTGGCTTAGAATGGAGGCCCACGTGAAAACGTGGGCTTTTTTTGTTCGGCGATGCGGTGCGGGTGCAAGGAGGCGCGTCTTCTCCAGTGGCGGCCGCGCGGCCGCGCAGGCACCGGCCCGCCGGCCAAGCCGATTCCAACCCGTCAGCACTGAAAACTGAAAGGCCCCGCCCCCAGCCCACCCCGTTCCTATGCCCACCCTTCCCACCCCCCTGACCGCGCCCCCCATCACTGCCCTGAATCATCTGCTGGAGCAGGAGCCCTGGGCGGTTTCGCTGCTCCAGCCTTTCGCCGGCCGCGTGATCCGCTTCGATGCGGCCGCGTTTACGCTGGCTCTGCGCATTACCGGGCAGGGACTGACGGAGCTGGCGCCGGCGGTGGAAGAGCCGGCGGTGACGCTGACCGTGCCGCTGCAGCAATGGCCGCTGGTGGCGTCCGACGTGGCCAGCGGCGGGCAGGCGGCGGCGATGAAGCATGTGCGCATCGAAGGCGACGCCGAACTGGCCAATACGGTGTCGATGCTGGCGCGCAACCTGCGCTGGGACGCCGCCGAGGACTTGTCGCGCGCGCTGCGGGGCATCCTGGGCGGACCGCTCAGCGACAGCGTGGCGCAGCGGGTGGTGCAGGGCGCGCAGGAGGTCCATGCGCAGGCCACGCGGCTAGGCCGCACGCTGGTCGAGAACGTGACCGAATACCTGCTCGACGAGCAGCCCACGCTGGTGCGCCATGCCGCGCTCGACGAGCTCGGCACCGGGGTGCGCGCGCTCGGCGACGATCTCGCGCGGCTGGAGAAGCGGCTGGAGAAGCTCGAGCAGGGCGCCCGCATGCAAGGCGGCGCGGCGGGCGGGGCGGGCAGCCTGCCGTCAGCCCACCGCTGAACCCGCCAGCGCCTTGCCGATGCCACGCACGTCGCCTGTATTGCCTGCCCCGGCCAATCCGTACCGCCCAAATACTGAAGAACCTGCATGACCCGCTTCCTGCGCCTTTGCAAGATTGTTTTCGTCGTCCTCTACTACGGGCTGGACGAACTCGTGCTGTCCGGTTTCAAAAGCCGCCGCATCCGCTTCCTGGTGCGGGTCATCACCATCGGGCGCAAGCTCGACATGCCGCGCGGCGAACGCCTGCGGCTGGCGCTGACGCGCCTCGGGCCGATCTTCGTCAAGTTCGGCCAGGTGCTCTCTACCCGGCGCGACCTGATGCCGGCCGATATCGCCGATGAACTGGCCAAGCTGCAGGACCAGGTGCCGCCGTTCGATCCGGTGGTGGCGGTCAAGATCATCGAGCGTTCGCTCGGCCGGCCGCTGGCCACGCTGTTCGAGAGCTTCGACCACCAGCCGGTGGCCAGCGCGTCGATCGCGCAGGTGCACTTCGCCACGCTCAAGGGCGGCTCCAGCCACGGCCGCGAGGTGGCGGTAAAGGTGCTGCGCCCTGGCATGCTGCCCGTGATCGACAGCGACCTGGCGCTGATGCGCGACCTCGCCACCTGGCTGGAGCGCTTCTGGGCCGACGGCAAGCGCCTCAAGCCGCGCGAGGTGGTGGCCGAGTTCGACAAATACCTGCACGACGAACTCGACCTGATGATCGAGGCCGCCAATTGCAGCCAGCTGCGCCGCAATTTCAGCGATACCCAGCTGCTGCTGGTGCCCGAGGTGTTCTGGGATTTCTGCAGCAGGGAAGTCTTCGTGATGGAGCGCATGCACGGCATCCCGATCTCGCGCAACGAAGCGCTCAAGGCGGCCGGCGTCGACATGCACAAGCTGGCCGAAGAGGGCGTGGAGATCTTCTTCACCCAGGTCTTCCGCGACGGCTTCTTCCATGCGGACATGCACCCGGGCAATATCCTCGTATCGGTGGCACCGGAGACGCTCGGCCGCTATATCGCGCTCGACTTCGGCATCGTCGGCGCGCTCTCGGAGTTCGACAAGAACTACCTGGCGCAGAACTTCATCGCCTTTTTCCGCCGCGACTACCATCGGGTGGCGCTGTTGCACGTCGAATCCGGCTGGGTGCCGCCCGACACGCGGGTGGAGGAACTCGAAAGCGCGGTGCGCGCCTGCTGCGAGCCCTATTTCGACAAGCCGCTCAAGGAGATCTCGCTGGGCATGGTGCTGATGCGCCTGTTCCAGACCTCGCGCCGCTTCAACGTCGAGATCCAGCCCCAGCTGGTGCTGTTGCAGAAGACCCTGCTGAATATCGAAGGGCTGGGCCGCCAGCTCGATCCCGACCTGGACCTGTGGAAGACCGCCAAGCCCTTCCTTGAGAAATGGATGCACGAGCAGGTGGGCTGGAAGGGCGCCTGGGAACGCATCCAGGTGGAAGCGCCGCAATGGGCCAAGATGCTGCCGGACTTCCCGCGCCTGGCGCACCAGTTCCTGGAGCGCCGCGCGCTGGTGGACAACAATAACCAGGAAAAGCTGCTGGGCGCGCTGATCTCCGAGCAGCGTCGCACCAACCGCCTGATCGTCACCGCCTTGCTGCTGGCCGGCGGCTTCCTCGCCGGCATCGTGCTGACCGAGATGCTGTCGCTGGGCGGCTACCTGTAGCGCCGGCAAGGCAACAAGGCGGCAGGGCTTGACCCGGACCGGCAAGGGCGCGGGCGCGCCCGGACCGGCCTGCCTGCCGATCTGGCGCAGGCGCTTGTCAGGCAGGCGCTCGTAAGCGCCCGCTCACCTCGTCAGCCGCGTACGCGGCCATTGTGCTTGTCGCGATAGATCGCCCGGCTGTCATGGTTCTCGGCGCGCTGGATGCCGCGCTGTTCACCTGCCCCGACGTGACCGTTGGCACCGGCGCGCGCCTCGCGGCGGTCCACCCGGGCCTGGCCACGCTCGAGCTTGCCGGCCTCGCGGTTGGTCAGCGAGCCATTGCCCACGCCGTTCTCGATGCGCTGCTCCTGGTTGATATTGCGCTGCACGTCAGCCTGCATGCGTTGCGACGAGGCGCTGGCCGGATTGCCGGTGACGCCGTTGTGGGTGTCGCGGGAGATATCGCGGCTGACGTTGTTTTCGGCGCGCTGGATGGCCGCCTGTTCGCGCGGCGAGACCGAGCCGTTGGCGAGCGCGTGCGATTCCATGCGGTCGACCCGGGCGGTCTGCTTTTGCAGGCTGGCCGCCTCGCGCGTGTTCAGGCTGCCGGACTGCAGGCCGTTCTCGATGCGCTGTTCCTGGTTCACGTTGCGCTGCACGTCCTGCGAGACCGCGGCGGTCTGCGCGCCGGCCAGTCCTGCGCCGAGCAAGCCGGCGGCGAGCAGCAGGGTCTTGAGCATCTGGGTCTGACGGTTGCGGTTGGCCATGGTGTTCTCCTTTTCCTCTTGAGGTCGTGGGCGGCAGCGCGGCGCGCCGGCGGGGTGCCGGCGGGCGGCTCGGTGGCGCTGCCTTGCCTGCTTTAATGCGCAAGGCACGGGTGACGCTGACGGCAGCTTTGTAAGCTGTGTAACCGGGCGTAAGCCGCATGGCCGGCGACGCCCGTGGCGCGGCGGTCGGGTGCCCCGGCCACCTGTGGCGCCTGCGCAGCATCGGCACGGCAATTTCCGCGCGGCCGGGAATTTTCTTCGCTCGCAGCTGTCTGCGTGGCTATAATCCGCGTTTTGATTCGGCTACGACCGCAGGCTTAGATCAGCCACCCATGCGGCCCCGACCGATGAATTGGACCCGGGACGGGGCAGAGGGGCAGACCAGCGCATCCCGCCCGCCCGGCAACCGGTTTCTCGCCGCAAGGGCATATCTGGGATAGGGCAGCAGCATGCTGATCTGGTTCGTCGTCATCTACTGGGTAATCTCCGTCGGCATTGGCCTGTGGGCCGCGCTGCGCGTGCGCAACACCGCGGACTTCGCGGTCGCCGGCCGCAGCCTGCCGTTCTACGTCGTCACCGCCACCGTGTTCGCCACGTGGTTCGGCTCGGAGACGGTGCTGGGCATCCCCGCGGTCTTCCTCAAGGAGGGCCTGTCCGGGGTGGTGTCCGATCCCTTCGGTTCCTCGCTGTGCCTGATCCTGGTCGGGCTGTTCTTCGCGCGTCCGCTGTACCGCATGAACCTGCTGACCATCGGCGACTACTATCACAACCGCTATGGGCGGCTGGCCGAGGTGCTGACCACGGTGTGCATCGTGATGTCCTACCTGGGCTGGGTCGCCGCGCAGATCAAGGCCCTCGGGCTGGTGTTCTTCACCGTTTCGGACGGCGCTCTGTCGCAGGACGCCGGCATGATGATCGGGGCCGCCAGCGTGCTGGTCTACACCCTGTTCGGCGGCATGTGGGCGGTGGCGGTGACCGACTTCATCCAGATGATCATCATCGTGATCGGCATGCTGTATATCGGCTTTGAGGTCAGCGGCCAGGCCGGCGGCGTGGTGGCGGTGGTGTCGCACGCGGCGGCGGCGGGCAAGTTCGAGTTCCTGCCCTCGCTGGACCTGGTGCAGATCATCGGCTTCGCGGCTGCGCTGTTCACCATGATGCTGGGCTCGATTCCGCAGCAGGACGTGTTCCAGCGCGTCACCTCGTCGCGCACCGAGAAGATCGCCGGGCGCGCCTCGGTGCTCGGCGGCGTGCTGTATTTCTGTTTCGCCTTCATCCCGATGTTCCTGGCGTATTCAGCCACCATGATCGATCCCGAGATGGTGCAGAAGTACATCAACACGGACTCGCAGCTGATCCTGCCCAAGCTGATCCTCACCCATGCGCCGATGTTTGCCCAGGTCATGTTCTTCGGCGCGCTGCTGTCGGCCATCAAGAGCTGCGCCTCGGCCACCCTGCTGGCGCCGTCCGTGACCTTCGCCGAGAACATCCTGCGGCCGTACTTCCGCCACCTCGACGACCGCCGCTTCCTGCGCGTGATGCAGGCCGTGGTGCTGTCGTTCGCCGTGCTGGTGACCCTGTTCGCGCTGAACTCGCACCTGTCGATCTTCCATATGGTGGAAAACGCCTACAAGGTCACATTGGTATCGTCCTTCGTGCCGCTCGCGTTCGGCATGTTCTGGAAGCCGGCCACGCGCCAGGGCGGCCTGGCCGCCATCCTGCTGGGGCTGGCGTCGTGGCTGTGCTGCGAGATCGCCTTTGCCGACGCGGCGGTGCCGCCGCAGATGGTCGGCCTGATGTTCTCGCTCGGCGGCATGGTGTTCGGATCGTTGCTGCCGCAGTGGATCGGCGACCATCCGCGGGTCAAGGAAGTGCACCTCGCCTGAGCGAAGCCGGCCCGGGATGCGCCAGGCGTGCGTTCTGAGGCATTTTCTGCCCCTTTTCCTGCGGCCCGGCATACGCAGAACGGTTTATAATTCAAGGCTTTGCACCGCCATGTGACGCACGGGAACGGCAATCTCCCGGCCAGCGCGGCGGCGCGGTTCCATCCAATTTCCGTTCCAGAATCCTCGCGGAGAGCCACTATGCCGATCTATGCCTACCGTTGCGACGCCTGCGGCCACGGGCGCGATGTGCTGCAGAAAATGAGCGATGCCCCGCTCACCGACTGCACATCCTGCGGCGCGGCGGGCACCTTCAAGAAACAACTGACCGCGGCCGGCTTCCAGCTCACGGGCTCGGGCTGGTATGTCACCGACTTCCGCGGGGGCGGAAACAGTGCCGCCGCCGCGCCGGCCACGGCCCCCGCCAGCGGTGGCGACAGCGCCGGCGCGGCGCCCGCATCGGGCGGCGACACGGCGGCGGCGGGCACCAGCGCCGCCTCCACCACCACCGCATCGACAAGCACGGCCGGCGGTTGCGGCAGCGCTTGCGCCCATTGAAAGCAGAACGCACCGTGCCGGCGAAGAAAACCTCCGCCCTCAAGACCTGGTTCCTGACCGGGCTTCTGGTGCTCGTGCCGCTGGGCATCACGCTATGGGTGCTCAGCCTGGTCATCGGCACCATGGACCAGAGCCTGGCGCTGCTGCCCGAAGCCTGGCGGCCGGACCGCCTGATGTTCGGCAAGCGCGTGACGGGGCTGGGCGCGATCCTGACCCTGCTGTGCATCCTGGTCGTCGGGATGCTGGCCCACAACTTCATCGGCCAGCGGCTGGTGCGCTGGTGGGAAGCGCTGCTCGGCCACATCCCGGTGGTCGGCCCGATCTACACCAGCGTCAAGCAGGTTTCCGACACGCTGCTGTCCTCCTCCGGCAACGCCTTCCGCAAGGCGCTGCTGGTGCAGTATCCGCGCGAAGGCTCGTGGACCATCGCCTTCCTGACCGGGCGTCCCGGCGGCGACGTGCAGAATCATCTCCAGGGCGAGTACGTCAGCGTCTACGTGCCGACCACGCCCAATCCGACCTCGGGCTTCTTCCTGATGATGCCCAAGGCCGATACCATCGAACTCGACATGACCGTCGACGCCGCGTTGAAGTACATCGTCTCGATGGGCGTGGTGGCGCCGTCCGAGCTGCCGCGCAAGAGCGGCACGGTGCGCACCGACGAGGCGCAGGCCGAAGCCCTCGCCGAATCCGCCGACACAACGCCTTCAAATTGATCGCCGGCCGCACCAGCGGCCGCGTTATTCCGGGAATTCTCTTATGTCCTCCATGCGTACTCACTATTGCGGTCTCGTGACCGAACAACTGACGGGCCAGGAAGTGGCCCTGACCGGCTGGGTGCAGCGCCGCCGCGACCATGGCGGCGTGATCTTCATCGACCTGCGCGACCGCGAAGGCCTGGTGCAGGTGGTGTGCGATCCCGACCGTCCCGAGATGTTCAAGGCGGCCGAAGAGATCCGCAACGAGTTCTGCATCCGCGTCACCGGCAAGGTGCGTGCGCGTCCGGCGGGCACCGAGAACGCCAACCTGACCTCGGGCAAGATCGAAGTGCTGTGCCACGAGCTGACCGTGCTGAACCCGTCGGTCACGCCTCCGTTCCAGCTCGACGACGACAACCTGTCCGAGACCACCCGCCTCACGCACCGCGTGCTGGACCTGCGCCGCCCGCAGATGCAGTACAACCTGCGCCTGCGCTACAAGGTGGCCATGGAGGTGCGCAAGTTCCTGGACGCACAGGGCTTCATCGACATCGAGACCCCGATGCTCGGCAAGAGCACGCCGGAAGGCGCGCGCGACTACCTGGTGCCGTCGCGTACCAACCCCGGCCATTTCTTCGCGCTGCCGCAGTCGCCGCAGATCTTCAAGCAGATGCTGATGGTGTCGGGCTTCGACCGCTACTACCAGATCACCAAGTGCTTCCGCGACGAAGACCTGCGCGCCGACCGCCAGCCCGAGTTCACGCAGATCGACTGCGAGACCTCGTTCCTGACCGAGCAGGAGATCCGCGACCTGTTCGAGGACATGATGCGCACGGTGTTCAAGAACGCCATCGACGTGGACCTGGACGCCAAGTTCCCGGTGATGGAGTTCCGCGAAGCCATGGCCCGCTTCGGCTCGGACAAGCCTGACCTGCGCGTCAAGCTCGAATTCACCGAACTGACCGACGTGATGAAGGACGTCGACTTCAAGGTGTTCTCGGGCCCGGCCAACAGCGACAACGGCCGCGTGGTCGGCCTGCGCGTGCCGGGCGGCAGCGCCATCTCGCGCGGCGAGATCGATGCCTACACCCAGTTCGTCGGCATCTACGGCGCCAAGGGCCTGGCCTGGATCAAGGTCAATGAAGTGGCCAAGGGCCGCGACGGCCTGCAATCGCCGATCGTCAAGAACCTGCACGACGCCGCCATCGCCGAGATCCTCAAGCGCACCGGCGCCCAGGACGGCGACATCATCTTCTTCGGCGCCGACAAGGCCAAGGTGGTCAACGATGCCATCGGCGGCCTGCGCCTGAAGATCGGCCATTCGGAGTTCGGCAAGACCACCGGCCTGTTCGAAGACGTGTGGAAGCCGCTGTGGGTGATCGACTTCCCGATGTTCGAGTACGACGAGGAAGACGCGCGCTGGGTTGCCATGCACCACCCGTTCACCAGCCCGAAGGACGAGCACCTGCAGTACCTGGAGACCGATCCGGGCAAGTGCATCGCCAAGGCCTACGACATGGTCCTGAACGGCTGGGAAATGGGCGGCGGCTCGGTGCGGATCTTCCGCGAGGACGTGCAGAGCAAGGTGTTCCGCGCGCTCAATATCGGCGAGGAAGAAGCCCGTGCCAAGTTCGGCTACCTGCTGGACGCGCTGCAATACGGCGCGCCCCCGCACGGCGGCCTGGCCTTCGGCCTGGACCGCATCGTCACGATGATGGCCGGTGCCGATTCGATCCGCGACGTGATCGCCTTCCCCAAGACCCAGCGCGCGCAAGATCTGCTGACGCAGGCGCCGAGCTCGGTCGATGAGAAGCAACTGCGCGAACTGCATATCCGCCTGCGCGCGGCCGAGCCGAAGACCGCCTGAGTTCCTGGCGCTTGCGCCTGAATGGAAGGGCCTTGTGTGGCGCCAACGCTGGTTGGCGCCGCCAGGGCCCTTTTTGATTTCCGTGCGTCTGTGCCGTGTCCGGCATGCGGGCTGGTTTCCAATTGTTACATCGCGGAACGAAGCCCCCCGGCCCAAGTCTTCTTCCTTTATGGCGCCAAGCCGCAAGCCCATTTCGAAGGCACGCCGGCCGCGCGGGAGGAATCTGTCGTGTCCCTGGATGTAGAACCGATCCGCCAGTTTTTGCTGGCCCATGCCGAAACCATCGTGACCTGGCTGGTGGCCGGGCTGGCGATGATGTTGCTGGCGCGTTTCGAGTTGCGGCGCGCGGTGCGCCGTTCGGCGATCGCCATGTCGGAGTCGGTTGCCACCACGGTGGCCGCCTGCGTGCCCGATATCGCGCATGCCGCGCAGAGCGGCGGTGCCGCCGCCGCCGTGCCGATGCTAGAGCCGGTCGAGATGCAGCGCGCCGACGCGCTGCGCCGGGTTGCGCTCGACACCGTCGGCACCGTGATGGCACGCGGGCGCTGGCTGGAGGACCTGGGCAACCTGCGCGTGGCCGAGGAGGCGCTGTTGCAGGGCAGCCGCGCCGGCGGCGCCGACCCGCTGCTGGTGGTGGCGCCACAGCAGGTGGTGCAGGCTTACCTGGCGGCACAGCGCAGCTTCGACGAGTACGCTGCGCAATTGCGTGACGAGCGCCGCGAGGCGATGCGCCTGCAAGACGGGCTGCAGGCGCTGGCGGCGGAGGCCGCGCATGTCGAGCAGGAGACCGCGAGCATCGTGATGCGTTTCGAGCAGGCCAACGCGCAGGCGGCACATGGCGTGGAACCCGGCGACTACCAGCGTTTCCTGATCCAGAAGTACAACGCGCTGGGCGTGCGCGAGAAGGAGATCGCGCAGGAGCGCGCGCAGCTTCAGACACAGGCCCAGCTGGCCGCCGACCGCCTGGCGGCGCATGCCAGCGCCGCTTCGCGCGACTACACGCAGGCGCTCACGCCGCTCATGCAGCAGCTGCGCGCGGCGTGGGGCCACGGCGATTCGCCTGGCGTGTTCGAGACCTGGCTGCGCGAGGCGCCGGCTCCGTCGAACGCACACGCTGCCTGAGTGCCGGCGGGCGCCCGCAAAAGTCGCCCGCAAAGATCGCCCGCAGGGCCGCTCGCGGCCCATCCCATGCCTGCCGGTTCCACCATGCGCGAAATCGCGGAGCCGCGGCGTTTTCCCGTCGCGGCTCCGCCCATCTGGGGTAAGCTTGGGAACGTTGTCCGCCTCCATCCCATGTCCTACAAGATTCCCCGATCCGTGCTGGTCGTGATACATACGCCAGACCTGCAAGTGCTGTTGCTGGAGCGTGCCGACCGGCCGGGATACTGGCAATCGGTCACCGGGAGCCTGGATGCGCCCGACGAGCCGCTGGCCGTGACGGCCGCGCGCGAGGTGGCCGAGGAGACCGGGCTTATCGCCGCCGAGCACCGGCTCGAAGACTGGCAGCACACCCTCGACTACGAGATCTACCCGCAGTGGCGCCACCGCTACGCGCCGGGCGTGACGTGCAATACCGAGCACTGGTTCGGCCTGCGCGTGGCGCGGCCGGTGCCGGTGACGCTGGCGCCGCGCGAGCACCTGCAATGGCAATGGCTGCCGTGGCGTGAAGCGGCGGCACGCTGTTTCTCGAGCAGCAATGCGCAGGCCGTGCTGCAACTGGACTGGCGAGTGCAGGGACGGCGCGCTCCCTGCGGAGCCGCTTCATGAGACTGCGCGTCGTCACCTACAACATCCACAAGGGTGTGACCGGCATCGCGCGCAAGCCGCGGATCCAGAACGTGCGCCTGGGCTTGCAGACGGTCGATGCCGACATCGTCTTCCTGCAGGAAGTGCAGGACCGCAACGATCGCCTGGTGGCCGCCGCGCTGTTCGATCCCGACTACACCCAGCTCAACTACCTGGCCACCGACGCCTATCCGCATTCGGTGTACGGGCGCAACGCGGTGTACGACCACGGCCACCATGGCAACGCCATCCTGTCGCGGCATCCGATCCTGATGTCGGAAAACCTCGACATCTCCGATCACCGCTTCGAGCAGCGCGGCCTGCTGCACGCGGTGGCGGACATGAACGGCACCGAAGCCCACCTGATCTGCGTGCATTTCGGGCTGTTCGCGCGCAGCCGCGCGCGCCAGGCCGAAGCCCTGGTCAAGCGCGTGTGCGATGTGGTGCCGGCCGAGGCGCCACTGCTGATCGCCGGCGATTTCAATGACTGGAACCACCGGCTCGACGACCTGATCTGCTCGACCCTGGGCACCACGGAAGTCTCGCATGCCGGCGGCTCGCGCCTGCACACCTTTCCCAGCCACATGCCGTGGTGGCAGCTCGACCGCATCTATGTGCGCGGCTTCGAGATCGAGAGCGCCAGCGCGCTGACCGGACGCGACTGGGCGCAACGTTCGGACCATGTGCCGCTGATGGCGGAGCTGGCCCGCATCGCGGTGCCGGAGCGGCCACTGAAGGCCAAGGTCCGCTCCTGAAGCCGGGGGGGCATCCTTCCACCCCCGGTGCGCGCCGGCGCGTCGCGTCTTCGGCAGCTTGCCGCACCTTTCTCCGCACCATCCTCCGCACCATCCTCCGCACCTTCCGCGCCTTGCCTTTCCTCAGATCCCCATTTTCTCGAGCATCCCCTCGACGAAGCGTACCCGCTTGGGCAGCGGGCGCGGGTCGCGCGGATAGAGCAGGTGCACCGGGCGCGGCGGCGGCAGGGCGTCTTCCAGCAACGGCACCAGCAGGCCCGCGGCCAGGTCGGCGGCCAGCAGCACTTCGGGCTGCATCACGATGCCGCAGCCGGCCAGCGCGGCGCGGCGCAATACTTGCCCGTTGTTGCTGCCGAGCGGGGCGCCATCCGCCGCCGCGCCGCCGTCCGGCAGTTCTGGCCAGCCCATGCCATGGCGCCACAACAGATGGTTCAGGCAACGGTGGCCGGCCAGTTCGGCCGGCGTGCGCGGCACGCCGGCATGCGCCAGGTAGGCCGGTGCCGCGCAGATGCACATGCGGTAGGGCCGCAGCGGGCGCGCCACCAGTTGATCCGAACCGGCGAGGGTGCCGATGCGGACCAGGGCGTCGAAGCCATCTGCGATCAGGTCCGCGTAGGCGTCATCGAGCACCAGTTCTACCTTGACCTCGGGGTGACGCAGCAAGAACGCCGCCACCGCCTCGGCCACCGCGGTCTCGCCCAGCGTCACGGGCGCGCCGACGCGCAGCAGGCCGCGCGGCTCGCTGTGCAGGCGCTCGGCCACGGTGTCGGCGGCACGCACCTGCGCCAGGATGCGCCGGCATTCGTCCAGGTAGAGGCGGCCGGCTTCGGTCAGGCGCTGGCGGCGCGTGCTGCGCTGGAGCAGGCGCACGCCGAGGCGCTGTTCGAGTTGCCCGACATGCTTGCCTACCATCACCGCCGACAGGCCCAGTGCCGCGGCGCAGGCCGTGAAGCTGCCGGCCTCCGCGGCGGCGGCGAAGATCTCCATGCTGCGCAGCTTGTCCATCGATTCCGAATCCATGGTTAGGAATGCTCGAAATCCTAGCCCATTTATCGTGTTCCCGCCGCGTATCAGAATGAATTCCATTGGCGGAAGGAAGGAATTGGCGCCTCGGCCGATTCCGCCGCTTCGGCCATTTCGGCCATTTCGGCCGCATCCCTCCCCATCATCCTGAAGGAACAACAATGAAGAAGATCGTCGTGATCGGTGCGAGCGGCACCCTGGGCAAGGCGGTGGTGGCGAATCTCTCGGCCCGCCATGAAGTGGTCGAGGTCGGCAAGACCAGCGGGGCGCTGCAGGTGGACATCACGGTGCCGGAGTCGGTGCAGGCGCTGTTCGAGCGGCTCGGCAAGGTCGACGGCATCGTCTGCGCCACGGGGCAGGTGTTCTTCGGCCCGGTGCCGCAGATGCGTGCCGAGGATTTCGCCATCGGCCTGAACGACAAGTTGCTGGGCCAGGTGCGGCTGGCGCTGGTCGGCCAGCACTACCTGAACGACGGCGGCTCGATCACGCTGACCAGCGGCATCCTCAGCGACCAGCCCATCCACGCCGGCGCAAATGCCTCCAGCGTCAACGCCGCGCTGGACGGCTTCGTGCGCGCCGCCGCGGTGGAACTGGGCCGGGGCCTGCGCATCAATGTGGTCAGCCCGACCGTGGTGCAGGAATCGTGGGGCGCGTACGGCCCGTTCTTCCCGGGCTTCGAGGCGGTGCCGGCGGCGCGCGTGGCGCTGGCCTACCAGCGCAGCGTGGAAGGCCCGGGCAACGGCGAGATCTACCGGGTCTGGTAAGCAGGCAATTCCGGCAATGCCGGCAGGGAGGGTCGTCGCGGCCGCCTAGCCGGTGTGCGCGCGCACCAGTGCGACGATGGCGTCCACGTCGGCCAGGTCGAGCACCGGCAGCGTGGTCATCGCCGCCACCTTCCCGGGCTGGTCGCTGGCCACGGCGACCACGCCGGGCACCTCAGGCCACAGCGGTGGCAAGCCCAGCGCGGGGCGGAACACTTCCAGCTTGGGAAAATCGCTGCGCTTGTAGCCTTCGACCAGCACCAGGTCGGTGTCGGCAGGCAGCACGCCGAGCGCTTCGGCCAGCTCGGGCGAGGGCTCCGACTCCGCATAGTTGCGCATCAGCGTCAGGTGGCGCGCGCCGACCAGGACCACGTTGGCGCAGCCCCCCTGGCGCATGCGCCAGGAATCCTTGCCCGGCGTATCGGGATCGAAGCCGTGGTGAGTGTGCTTGATCCCGGCCACGCGCAGGCCTGCGGCGACGAAGCGCGGGATCAACTGGTCCAGCAGCGTGGTCTTGCCGCTGCCCGACGAGCCGGAGATGCCGAAAACCTTCACGATAGGGTGGAAGACGGGATAAAGCGCTGAAGATAGCAGAGAACGGCGCGGGCGGCGCGGCCGGGCTCGCAGTGTTGCGCGTGTTGCCCCGCGCTCGCACATGACTTCGGCGTGGCTGATAATGTGCCTCATGTCTTCGATACCGCTCACCCGCCTGCCATACGCGCCGCCAGCCGCCGCCTTGCGAGACGATGCCGATGCGCCGGCGTCGCCGCGCGCGCCGCGCCGCGCCGGGCCGCTGCGCTCCGAGTGGCGCCGCGGCAAGCCGCTTGGCGGCAACGCCGTGCGGCTGCTGCACTGCGGCCGGGATTTTTTCCCGGCGCTGATCGCCGCCCTCGACCGCGCGGTGCTCTCGGTCTCCCTCGAAACGTATATCTACGCCGACGACGACGTCGGCGCGGCCGTGACCGATGCCCTGATCCGCGCCGCCGGCCGCGGCGTGGATGTGCGGCTGGTCGTGGACGGATTCGGCGCGGGCGACATGCCCGCCGCGCTGGCAACGCGCCTGCGCGAAGGCGGCGTGCGGCTCAAGGTGTTCCGTCCGCTGCGCGGCTTCAGCCTGGCTCGCCGCAACCTGCGGCGGCTGCACCGCAAGCTGGCGGTGATCGACCAGCAGGTCGGCTTCGTCGGCGGCATCAATATCATCGACGACCATAACCACGGCCCTTTCGAGAGCGAGGGGCTGGGCCCGCGCTATGATTTCGCGGTGGAGGTGCGCGGTCCGCTGGTGGGCCAGATCGCGCTGACCGCGGAGCGCCTGTGGTGGCAGCTTTCGCTGCGCGGCGAGATGCGCAGCGTGGGCCTGGCGGGCGTGGCGGCTGAATTTCCCCTGATCACCGATTTGCCGCTGCCGCGCCAGGATCTTGCCGGCGGCATGCGCGCCGCGCTGCTGTTGCGCGACAATCTGCGCAACCGCCGTGCCATCGAGCGCCAGTACCTGCAGGCTCTCGGCGGCGCGCGCCGCGAGGTCATCATCGCCAACGCCTATTTCCTGCCCGGCCACAAGATGCGCCGCGCACTGCTGGCCTGTCGCCGGCGCGGCGTGCGCGTGCGCCTGCTGCTGCAGGGGATGGTGGAGTACCGCTTGCAGCACTACGCCACGCATGCGCTCTATGACACCTTGCTCGGCGCCGGCGTGGAAATCCACGAATATGCCGACAGCTTCCTGCACGCAAAGGTGGCGGTCGTCGACGATGCCTGGGCCACGGTGGGGTCGAGCAATATGGACCCGTTCAGCCTGCTGCTTGCGCGCGAGGCCAATGTGGCGGTCTACGATGCCAGCTTCTGCGCCGAGTTGCGCCAGGAGCTGGAGCAGGCCATCGCCACGCGCAGCACCGAGGTCAAGGCCGCCACCCACGCGCGCCGCTCGGCGCTGCACCGCATGGGCAGCTGGGCCGCCTATATGGTGTTGCGCGTAGGCGTGGTGATCGCCGGCGTGACAGGGCGCTACTGAAGCGCTTTTAAGCGTTTGCTGCTTTGCGGCAGGTGCGGCACTCTCGGTCGTGGCATGCCGCTGCGTCGCCGTGTCGCAGCTTGTTGCGGCGCATCGAACGCAGGCGCTGCGTTTAGAAACGCCGGTCTAATTAAATGCTTGCCGCCGAAGGGCGTCGTCACAATAATCTGAACGACCGTTCTTTTTTGCCTTAGACTGCGTGCATTCGCGTCTGCCGGGCGGCGTCATCAGGCAGCCAGGCAGCGAAAAAAAGCATTACGTCAGGGTCATCCGCGGCAGCGATAGGGATCGCGCCGCGAAGAGAATGGAGAAAAAATCATGCGACACCAGTCTGCTCGTCTCGAATCCGCCACTTCCGCGTCCCCCGCGCCCATGCGCAAGGGGGAGATGACGCGCGTGGCGATTCTGGATGCCGCGCTGGAATTGTCGTCCCGCGACGGGCTCGAAGGCTTGACCATCGGCCTGTTGGCGGAACGCATGCAGATGAGCAAGAGCGGCGTGTTCGCGCATTTTGGTTCGCGCGAGGACCTGCAGGTGGAAGTGGTGCGCGAGTATCACCGGCGTTTCGAGCAGGAGGTGTTCTATCCCTCGCTGCACGAACCGCGCGGGCTGCCCCGGCTGCAATCCATGGTGCGGCGCTGGATGGAAAAACGTATCCAGGAAGTCACCACGGGCTGCATCTATATCAGCGGGGCGGTGGAGTACGACGACCGCGCGGAAAGCCCGGTGCGTGACGAGCTCGTCAAGAGCGTCACCATCTGGCGCGCCGCGCTCACGCGCGCCATCGACCAGGCCAGGGAAGAGGGGCACCTGCGCGCGGACTGCGATCCGCGCCTGATGCTGTTCGAGATGTACAGCCTTGAACTAGGCTTGCATCATGACGCCCGCTTCCTGCGCCTGCCCGCCAGCGCCGAGCTCGCCATGGTCGCGCTCAACAAGTTGATCCAGTCTTACCGTACCTGACGCCGCCGCGGCGTCCCGCGCCAGATCGTGCACGGGCGGCGTAGCGGCATCACCAATACCTCCAAGGAGTCTTTGATGGGCCAGTACACCGCACCGTTGCGCGACATGCAGTTCGTGCTCCATGAATTGCTCGGCGTGGAAGCCGAACTCAAGGCGCTGCCCCAGCACGCCGACATCGACGCGGAAACCATCAACCAGGTGCTCGAGGAAGCTGGCAAGTTCTGCGCCGAGGTGGTCTTCCCGCTCAACCAGAGCGGCGACCGCGAAGGCTGCACCTACGTCGGCGACGGCGTGGTCACCGCGCCGAAGGGCTTCAAGGAAGCCTATCACCAGTACGTGGAAGCCGGCTGGCCCGCGCTGGGATGCGATCCGCAGTACGGCGGCCAGGGCCTGCCCATCCTGGTCAACAACGCGCTGTTCGAGATGCTGAACTCGGCCAACCAGGCGTGGACCATGTATCCCGGCCTGTCGCACGGCGCGTACGAAGCGCTGCACGCGCACGGCACGCCCGAGCTGCAGAAGACCTACCTGCCCAAGCTGGTGTCCGGCGAATGGACCGGCACCATGTGCCTGACCGAGCCGCATTGCGGCACCGACCTCGGCATCCTGCGCAGCAAGGCCGAGCCGCAGGCCGACGGCTCCTACAGCATCACCGGCACCAAGATCTTCATCTCCGCCGGCGAGCACGACCTCTCCGCCAACATCATCCACCTGGTGCTTGCGCGCCTGCCGGACGCCCCGCAGGGCACCAAGGGCATCTCGCTGTTCGTGGTGCCGAAGTTCGTCCCCGACGCCAGCGGCAACCCGGGCGAGCGCAACGGCATCAAGTGCGGCTCGATCGAGCACAAGATGGGCATCCATGGCAACGCCACCTGCGTGATGAACCTGGACGGCGCGCGCGGCTGGATGGTGGGCGAGCCCAACAAGGGCCTCAACGCCATGTTCGTGATGATGAACGCGGCGCGCCTGGGCGTGGGCATGCAAGGCCTGGGCCTGACCGAAGTGGCCTACCAGAACTCGCTGGCCTACGCCAAGGACCGCCTGCAGATGCGCGCGCTGACCGGTCCCAAGGCGCCGGACAAGCCCGCCGATCCGATCATCGTGCACCCCGACGTGCGCCGCATGCTGCTGACGCAGAAGGCCTTCGCCGAAGGCGGCCGCGCCTTCAGCTACTGGACCGCGCTGCAGATCGACCGCGAGCTGTCGCACCCGGACGAAGCCGTGCGCAAGGAGGCCGGTGACCTGGTCGCACTGCTTACGCCGGTGATCAAGGCCTTCCTGACCGACAACGCTTTCACCGCCACCAACGAAGGCATGCAGGTGTTCGGCGGCCACGGCTACATCGCCGAGTGGGGCATGGAGCAGTACGTGCGAGATGCACGCATCAACATGATCTACGAAGGCACCAATACCATCCAGGCGCTGGACCTGCTGGGCCGCAAGATCCTCGGCGACATGGGCGCCAAGATGAAGGCCTTCGGCAAGATCGTGCAGGAATTCGTCGAAGCCGAGGGCACCAACGAAGCCATGCAGGAATTCGTCAACCCGCTGGCCGACCTGGGCGACAAGGTGCAGAAGCTCACCATGGAAATCGGCATGAAGGCGATGGGCAACCCCGACGAAGTCGGCGCTGCCGCGGTGCCTTACCTGCGCGTGGTGGGCCACCTGGTGTTCTCGTACTTCTGGGCCCGCATGGCCAAGATCGCGCTGGAGAAGGAAGCCGCCGGCGACAAGTTCTACACCAGCAAGCTGGCCACCGCACGCTTCTACTTCGCCAAGCTGCTGCCCGAAACGGCCGCCGAGACGGGCGGGGGAGAGGGCAGGGGTTTGCGATGCGGCAACGCCCGCGCGCGCCTGCCCTCTCCCCCGGCCCTTGCCCATGAATGGGCGAGGGGAGACTACCCGGCGCGGCCGACGCCTGCTTACTCCCTGCCTCTTCTCAACGCTCACTTCCCTAGGAGCGCGCATGTCCAATTTCATCGTCAAGAAGGTCGCCGTGCTGGGTGCCGGCGTCATGGGAGCGCAGATCGCGGCGCATCTCGTCAATGCCCGCGTGCCGGTGGTGCTGTTCGATCTTCCGGCCAAGGAAGGCCCCAAGAACGGCATTTCGCTCAAGGCCATCGACAACCTCAGGAAGCTCTCGCCCGCGCCGCTCGCCATCAAGGACGAAGCCGCGCTGATCCAGGTTGCCAACTACGAGGACAACCTCGCCCTGCTCAAGGAATGCGACGTGGTGATCGAGGCGATCGCCGAGCGCATGGACTGGAAGCATGACCTGTACAAGAAGGTCGCCCCGCACCTGGCATCGCATGCCATCTTCGCCACCAATACCTCGGGCCTGTCGATCACCGCGCTGTCCGAAGGCTTCGACGCGGACCTGAAGTCGCGCTTCTGCGGCGTGCACTTCTTCAACCCGCCGCGCTACATGCACCTGGTCGAGCTGATCCCGACCGCCACCACGCAGCCCGCCATCCTGGACCGCCTGGAGACCTTCCTCACCTCCACGCTCGGCAAGGGCGTGGTGCGTGCCAGGGACACGCCCAATTTCATCGCCAACCGCGTCGGCATCTTCTCGATCCTGGCCGTGTTCGCCGAGGCCGAGAAGTACGGCATCCCGTTCGACGTGGTGGACGACCTGACCGGCGCCAAGCTGGGCCGCGCCAAGTCCGCCACCTTCCGCACCGCCGACGTGGTGGGCCTGGACACCATGGCCCACGTCATCAAGACCATGCAGGACACCCTGCAGGACGATCCGTTCGCGCCGGTGTACAAGACGCCGGCCGTGCTCAAGGGCCTGGTCGACGCGGGCGCGCTGGGCCAGAAGACCGGCGCCGGCTTCTACAAGAAGGAAGGCAAGGCCATCAAGGTACTGGACCCCAAGACCGGCCAGTACGTCGACTCGGGCAAGAAGGCCGACGAGATCGTGGTGCGCATGCTGAAGAAGGAGCCGGCCGAGCGCATCAGGCTGCTGCGCGAATCCACCAACCCGCAGGCGCAGTTCCTGTGGGCGGTGTTCCGCGACGTGTTCCACTACATCGGCGTCTACCTCGAGCAGATCGCCGGCTCGGCCGCCGACATCGACCTGGCGATCCGCTGGGGCTTCGGCTGGAACTCCGGTCCCTTCGAGGACTGGCAGTCGGCCGGATGGACGCAGGTCGCCGAGTGGGTGAAGGAAGATGTCGACGCGGGCAAGGGCCTGTCCAGCGCCGCGCTGCCGGCATGGGTGTTCTCCGGCCCGGTGGCCGACAACCAGGGCGTGCATGCCGCGCAGGGTTCGTGGTCGCCGGCCGCGCAGGCCTTCGTGCAGCGCAACGCGCTGCCGGTCTATGAGCGCCAGGTGTTCCGCGCCGCGCTCAAGGGATCGGCCGCGGCCGATCCCCGCAAGGCGGGCCGCACCGTGGAAGAGAACGATGCGGTGCGCATCTGGGTCAGCGATGGCCAGGACGACGTGCTGGTGGTCTCGTTCAAGAGCAAGATGAACACCATCGGGCCGGACGTGATCGACGGCCTCACGCGCGCGATCGACCTGGCGGAAGCCGGGTACAAGGGCTTGGTGGTGTGGCAGCCCACCTCGCTGCAGCTCGGCGCGCCGGGCGGCCCGTTCTCCGCGGGCGCCAACCTGGAAGCCGCGATGCCGGCCTTCATGATGGGCGGCGCCAAGGGGATCGAACCCTTCGTCAAGAAATTCCAGGACGGCATGATGCGCGTGAAGTACAGCGCGGTGCCGGTGGTGGCGGCGGCGTCCGGCATCGCGCTGGGCGGCGGCTGCGAGCTGATGCTGCATTCGGCCAGGCGCGTGGCCGCGCTGGAGACCTATGTCGGCCTGGTGGAAGTGGGCGTGGGCCTGGTGCCGGCGGGCGGCGGCCTGAAGGAAGCCGCGCTGGCCGCGGCACGCGCGGCGCAGGCGGCCGGCAGCACCAACTACCTGCAGTTCGTCACCAGCCGCTTCCAGAACGCGGCCATGGCCCGGGTCTCGGCCTCGGCGCTGGAGGCGCGCGCGATGGGCTACCTGCAGCCGTCGGACACCATCGTGTTCAACGTGCATGAGCTGCTGTACGTCGCGCAGAACGAAGTGCGCGCGCTGGCCAGCGCCGGCTACCGCGCGCCGGTGCCGGGCACGCTGGTGCCGGTGGCCGGCCGCTCGGGCATCGCCACCATCAAGGCGTCGCTGGCGAACATGCGCGATGGCGGCTTTATCTCCGCGCACGATTTCGTGATCGCCAGCCGCATCGCCGAAGCCGTCTGCGGCGGCGACGTGGAAGCCGGCTCGCTGGTCAGCGAGGAATGGCTGCTGGCGCTGGAACGCCGTGCCTTTGTCGAGCTGCTCGGCACGGGCAAGACCCAGGAACGCATCATGGGCATGCTGCAGACCGGCAAGCCGGTGCGCAACTAAGGCAAGCGAGGAACCGACATCATGAAACAACTGCAAGACGCATACATCGTTGCCGCGACCCGCACGCCGATCGGCAAGGCGCCCAAGGGCGCGTACAAGAACACCCGCCCGGACGACCTGCTGGCCACCATCCTGCGCGCGGCCGTGGCGCAGGTGCCTGACCTCGATCCGGCGCTGATCGAGGACGCCATCGTCGGCTGCGCGATTCCCGAGGCGCAGCAGGGCCTGAACGTGGCGCGCATCGGCGCGCTGCTGTCGGGCCTGCCGGTCAGCGTGGGCGGCATCACCGTCAACCGTTTCTGCGCCTCGGGCGTGTCGGCGGTAGCGATGGCGGCCGACCGCATCCGCGTGGGGGAGTCCGACGTGATGATCGCCGCCGGCGTGGAATCGATGAGCATGGTGCCGATGATGGGCAACTCGCCGTCGATGTCGCCGTCGATCTTCGAGCGCGACGAGAACATCGGCATCGCCTACGGCATGGGCCTGACCGCCGAGAAGGTGGCGCAGAAATGGAAGGTCAGCCGCGAAGACCAGGATGCCTTTTCGCTGGCGTCGCACCAGAAGGCCATCCGCGCCCAGCAGGCCGGCGAGTTCAACGACGAGATCACGCCGGTGGAGATCGTCGAGCGATTTCCCGACCTGGCCACCGGCGAAGTCCGCATCAAGACGCGCACCATCTCGCTCGACGAAGGCCCGCGCCCGGAGACCTCGCTTGAAGGCCTGGCCAAGCTGCGCCCGGTGTTCGCCAACAAGGGCAGCGTCACCGCCGGCAACAGCTCGCAGACCTCGGACGGTGCCGGTGCGCTGATCCTGGTCTCGGAAAAGATCCTCAAGCAATTCAACCTGGTGCCGCTGGCGCGCTTCGTCTCGTTCGCGGTGCGCGGCGTGCCGCCCGAGATCATGGGCATCGGCCCCAAGGAAGCGATTCCCGCGGCGCTGAAGGCGGCCGGCCTGACGCAGGACCAGATCGACTGGATCGAGCTCAACGAAGCCTTCGCCGCGCAGGCGCTGGCCGTGACGCGCGACCTGGCACTGGACCCCGCCAAGGTCAACCGCATGGGCGGCGCCATCGCCCTGGGCCACCCGCTCGGCGCCACCGGCGCGATCCGCTCCGCCACCGTGGTGCACGCCCTGCGCCGCCACAACCTCAAGTACGGCATGGTGACCATGTGCGTCGGCACGGGGATGGGCGCGGCAGGGATCTTCGAGCGCGTCTGAACGCGCCGCCGGCGAAATGGGGCCACGGGGACACGGTTTCGCGCCGTGGCCCCGTGGCCCCGCAGCCCCGCGGCCCATTTCGCCACTCTCTCGATCAGGTGAAGAAAGCAGTGCCATGACAAGGAGACAGCTGCCGCCACGATGCGGCTCACCGGACAGGGAGGAAACAACAAGATGCAGGAGACAGTCATCGTGGCCGACGCCGCGTGCGACATGCCGCGCGCGCTGATGGCCCAACTCGGGGTACAGACGCTGCCGTTCCGCATTCGCGCAGGGGATCGCTTCGTGGCCGATGTGCGCGACGAGCCGGCCTTGCCCACGCTTTACGCGCAATACCTGGTCGGCAAGCAGGATCACTACGCCGAATCGATTCCCTTGCTGGAGCGGGAGATCGAGGACCACCTGCTCAAGCATGTGGTGACCACTTGCGACCGCGCGCTCCTGCTTACCATCGCCAGCACGCGCAGCAAGCTGTACGCGCACGCGTCCGGCGCGGTGGTCGGGACCGTGGCCAAGAGCTTCAAGGCACGCAAGGATGCGGGGCGCAGCGGCCTGTTCGACCTGACCGTGATCGACACCGGCGCGATCGGCCCGGGGCAGGCGCTGATCGTGCGCGAGGCCGCCCGCATGCTGGCCGGCGGCGCCAGCGCGCAGTCCGTCGTGGAGGCCGTGGAGGCGCGCCTGCGCGACGCGGCGCACATGTTCCTGGTGCCGGACGAGCTGCTCTATATGTACACGCGGGCGCGGCACAAGGGCGAGAACAGCATCACCTGGGGCCGCTACATGCTGGGCAGCGCCTTCAATATCCGTCCCGTCGTGCATATGCACCGCGGGCAGACCGAGGCGGTGGCCAAGGTGCGCGGCGCTGACGAAGGCATGCGCCGCGTGATGGCCCATGCCGAACGGTGCATCCGCGGCGGCCGCCTGCTCAGCCCGGCAGTTTCCCTCAGCTATGCGGGACCGCCCGAGGCGATCCGCGCCACCGCCGCCTTCCAGTCGCTGGCGCGCACCGCGCAACGGCACGAGGTGGAGCTGATGCTCGCGCCGATGAGCCTGACGGTCGCGCTCAACGTCGGCGCGAATGCGTTCGGGATGAGCTATCTTTGCGAGGATCCGCCGCCGCTGGAATAGGCTGCGGCGATACACAAGTCAACCAGGCAGTAAGGAGAAGACGATTCCATGAGCATCCTGACCAACATCGAGCAAGGCGTCCTGACCATCGAGTTCGATCGTCTGGACAAGAAGAACGCGATCACCGCGGCCATGTACCAGACCCTGGCCGACGCGCTGCGCGCCGCCGAGACCGACCCCGCCGTGCGCGTGATCGTGCTGCGCGGCAAGCCGGAAGTCTTCACGGCGGGCAACGATCTCGAGGACTTCATGCAGCGCCCGCCCACCTCGGTCGAAGGCGACCAGCCGGCGCCGGTGTTCCAGTTCCTGCAGCAGATCAGCCAGGCCGGCAAGCCGCTGGTGGCGGCGGTGAGCGGGCCAGCGGTTGGCGTGGGCACCACCATGCTGCTGCATTGCGACCTGGTCTATGCCTCCGAGACGGCCAGGCTGTCGCTGCCGTTCGCGCAGCTCGGGCTGTGCCCGGAAGCCGCCTCGAGCATGCTGCTGCCGCGCCTGCTGGGCTACCAGCGCGCCGCGGAGAAGTTGCTGCTGGGCGAGCCCTTCGGTGCGCAGGAAGCGCAGCAGATCGGCCTGGTCACGCGCGTGCTGCCGGTGGCCGAGCTGCACGACTTCGTGCTGCAGCAGGCGCGCAAGCTGGCTGCGCTGCCGGCGTCGTCGCTGCGCGAGACCAAGCGGCTGATGAAGGGCGGCGACAAGGACGCGGTGCAGGCCAGGATGGCGGAGGAGGGCGAGTCGTTCCGGCGCATGCTGCAGGCGCCTGAGGCCAAGGAAGCCTTCACCGCTTTCTTCGAGAAGCGCCGCCCGGATTTCTCCCGCTTCAACTGAGCCGCGCCGGCGCCGGGGGGCGTGAAAGGGCATCAGGGCATCAGGGCGTCGCCCATTCGCGCAGCAGGTTGTGGTACACGCCGGTGAGCCGCACCGTGGTGGCGTGCCCATGGCCGAGCGCCTGCGCGGTTTCCTGGACGGCGGTATCCAGGTCGAAGAGGAGGGCGCGCCGGGCATCGTTCCTCACCAGGCTCTGGATCCAGAAGAACGAGCAGAGCCGCGTGCCGCGGGTCACCGGGCTGACGCGATGCAGGCTCGAGGCCGGGTACAGGATCATGTCGCCAGCGGGCAGCTTGACCGCGTGCGTGCCGTAGGTGTCTTCGACGATCAGCTCGCCGCCGTCGTAGTCGTCGGGCCCGCGCAGGAACAGCGTGGCGGAGAGATCGGTGCGGATGCTGCCCGAACTGTCCGGAAGATAGCGGATGGCATTGTCGACATGGGTGCCGAACGATTGCCCGCCCTGGTAGGCGTTGAACAGCTTGGGATAGATCCTGGCAGGCAGCGCCGCCGAAAGGAACAGCGGATGGCGGCGCAGCGCCTGCTCGATCATCGCGGCGATATGCGCGCCCTGGCGGGAGTCGTGCGGCAACTGCAGGTTGTCCTTGGCAAGCGCGGACTGGAATCCCGCGGTCCCCTTGCCGTCGACCCAGTCGGCCTCCATCAGCAGGCGTACGCTTTCCCGTACCTGTTCCGGCGTCAGCACGCCGGGGATATGCACCATCATCGCTTAGACCTCGGGCTCGCGGGCCCCGCCTCGGGCGGGGCCACGGCTTGGAATCCTGCGCTCGGCAGGCAGGCGGATCAGAAAGAATAGACGGCGCTCAGCACGGCCGAGCGGCCATCGCCGTACTCGATCGCCGACGAGCGCGATGCGTTGCCCAGCACCTGGCGCACGCGGTCCACATAGGCCTTGTTGAACAGGTTGTCGATGTTCAGCTGGAACCGCAGGTGCCGGTTCGGCGCATAGCCGAGCATGGCGTTGTGCAGCCAGTAGCCGCCGAGCTTGCCGTCACCCGCGGAAGTGACGTTGCGCTTGCCGACATAGCGCGCGCCATAGCCCAGCGTCCAGCGGGACGGGAGCTGGTAGGTGGTCCACAGGCTGAGCGTATGGGGCGGCGTGTTGGCCATTGCCTTGCCCTCGCGCTCGGGCGTGGCCCGCGACCGGAGCGTGCTGCTGTTCAGGTAGGTGTAGTTGGCCAGGATCTCCCATTGCGGTGTCAGCTTGCCGGCCACGCCCAGCTCTGCGCCGCGCACGCGCTGCTTGCCCGCCAGGGCGTAGCTGCCGTCGGCCAGGCGTTCGCGTGCATTGCTCTTCTCGACCTGGAACAGCGCTGCGTTCAGTCCCAGGCGCCGCGCCATGAACTCCCATTTGCTGCCCACCTCATACGTCTTGTTCTTCTCCGGCGCGAGCGAGCCGGTGGCCTTGTCCACGCCTGAGCCGGTGGTGACCAGATATTCCGCGGACGGGTTGAAGGCGGTGCCGTAGGCAACGTAGATCCTGCCGTTATCCGCGGGTTTGAACACCAGCCCCGCCCGGGTGCTGAGCTGCCGGTCCGAGCTGTCCGCACGCTCCGTCGCCTTGCCTGTCGGGGTGCTCTCCGAGGTGCCGTCGATCCAGTCGTAGCGCAGGCCCAGATTCAGGTCCCAGTGCTTGCCCAGGGCAATGGTGTCGAGGGCGTACAGCGCCTTGACATCCAGCCAGGTCTTGTTGCTCGCGCTGTCCTGCCTGGCGATCGGGCCGCTCCAGAAGCCAGGCGGATTCCGGAGGTCGAAGCCGTTTGCGGGATAGTACCTGGCGAGATTGTAGGAATAGGTGGAGCGGTCGTAGGTTTCGCGGGAGATCTCGAAGCCGGTGACCAGCGTGTGCCCCAGCCCGAACGTGCCGAAGTGGCTGGTCAGGTTGGTCTGGTTGATCCACATGCCGCTGGTCGAGTCGCGGCCATAGCCTTGCGGGCCGGCCGGCTTGTAGCGGCCGGGCGGCAGGCCCGACAGGTCCACGTGCGAGGCGGAGATCACCGTGTCGCGGTGAAGACGCGAGTAGCGGGTCAGGCTCTGCAGCTTGAGGCTGCCGTTGAACTCATGCTCGAACCTGGCGGTGACGGCATCGGTGGTGATGTCCTCCTTGTCCAGGTTGCGCCAGCCGAAGTAGCTGTGGCGGCCGACGCCCGCGAGCGGGTTGCCATGCAGCGCCGGCACGCCGTAGTCGGGCAGGTTGTCGTCGCGCTGGTGGAAGTAGCTCAGCGTCAGGCGCGTCGGCGATTGCAGGCCGAATACGATCGACGGCGCGATGCCCCAGCGGCGACGGTCGACGGGGCCGCGCCCCGGCACGTCGTTCTCGTGCGCCATCAGGTTCAGGCGCACCGCGGAGGACCCCCCGCCCCACGGCAGCGGCTGGTTGGTATCGAGGGTCAGCCGGCGGAAATTGTCGGTCCCGAGGCCGGCGCCGGCATGCGTGAACCGCTCCGCCCCGGGCTGCTTGCTGATCATGTTGATGCTGCCGCCGGTGGTGCCGGCGCCGCCGAAGACCGAGTTCGGCCCCTTGATCACTTCGACCGCCTCGACGTTGAAGAGGTCGGTCCGGTTGTTCTGCCCGCTGTCGCGAAGCCCGTCGACCTGCATGTTCGCGTTGGCGCTGAAGCCGCGGATATTGATGCTGTCGCCCGAACCGGCGCCGCCCTCGCCCGCGTTGAAGGTGATGCCGGAGACGTTGTACAGCGCCTGCCGCAGGCTCAGGGCGTTCTGTTCTTCCATCACATGCTGCGGCACCACCGAGATGGTCTGCGGGGTGTCGAGCAGCGGCGCGGCGTACTTGGCCGAGCCGGAGACATCGACCTTGGCGCCGGGCAGCGGCGTTCCCCGTACGGTGACAGGCTCCAGCTCGACAGGCCTGCCCTGCCGTTCGCGGTCGTCCGCCAGCACTGGCGCGGCGCAGGTCGCCATTGCCAGGACGGCGCAGGCCAGGGGGCGACGCGGCGGCAGCGCGGCGGATCTTATGTATCGGCTCATTCCATGCTCCTAAGTGCATTTGAGAATCATTTGCATTTAAGTGCGTGGAGCGAGGTGAAGGAATTGGAAATGTCTGAACGCGCAGGCAGAAATTTCTGCTTTCTTCCGGGCGGACGGGAGGGGCGGGGCGGGGAGATTGCGCCCCGCGATGTGCGCGGGACGCTTCAGGGAGGACCGCAGGCGGGTCGCGGGGAGGGTGGGCTCCCGAGCCAGCCTGGTTCAGCCTGGTTCAGGATGCCGCGCAAGGGCCGCGCCGGCGGGCCGGCAACTCAGAGCTTCGGCAGCACCCGCGGCTGTCGCGTGTCATCGGTCGCCACATACGTCAGCGTGGCTTCCGTCACCTTGACGATTTCGTTGCTGTGGCGCATGCGTTGCGCGTAGACCTCCACCGACACAGTGATCGAGGTGCGGCCGGTTTTCTCGATATCGGCGTAGAAGCTGACCAGGTCGCCGACGAAGACCGGGTGCTTGAACAGGAAGGAGTTCACCGCCACCGTGGCCACGCGGCCCTGCGCGCGCTCCACCGCGGGGATCGAGCCGGCCAGGTCGACCTGCGCCATGATCCAGCCGCCGAACACGTCGCCGTGCACATTGGCGTCGGCAGGCATGGGGACCACACGCAGTGCGGGATTCTTGCCGGGCGGCAGGCAGGGTAGGACGGTGGCTTGATTCATGATGGCTTGAGGCAGGAAAACAGGGTTGGGGCGGGGCGCCGGGATCGCGGCGCGATGCCGCTACGGTATGGCGATGCTTGCCGGAGTGGACGGAGTGAGCTGGCCGCCGCACGGCGCCGGCATGGTGGCATGGCCGGAACACAGCCGCGACAAAGACGGATGCCAGGGTGGTGCCGGCTGAGCCAGCCGATCTCTGCCACAATCGCATATTCGCCCAAATTCTAACGTATGCGACGCTATTCCTCGTCGGCCGAGCCGTCCCCCGCCCAGCCCGCTTCCCTGTTCGGCAAGCCAGGCGCTCCCCGCAGCGACTGGCAGACCGTGCGCAACCTGCTGCCCTACGTCTGGCACTACAAATGGCGCGTGATCCTGGCGCTGGTGTGCCTGGTCGCGGCCAAGGTGGCCAACCTCGGCGTGCCGGTGCTGATGAAGAAGCTGGTGGACAACATGAACGTGCCTGCCGGCAGCGCCACCGCGCTGCTGGTGGTGCCGGTGGGGCTGATCCTGGCGTATGGCGTACTGCGGCTGTCCGGCACGCTGTTTACCGAACTACGCGAGATCCTGTTCGCCAAGGTCACGCAGAGCGCGGTGCGCGAGATTGCGCTGCAGGTGTTCCGCCACCTGCACGCGCTGTCGCTGCGCTTTCACCTCGAGCGGCAGACCGGCGGCATGAGCCGCGACATCGAGCGCGGCACGCGCGGCATCCAGTCGCTGATTTCCTATTCGCTCTACAGCATCCTGCCGACCCTGGTCGAGATGGGCCTGGTGATGGGCTTCTTCATCCTGCACTACGACATCTGGTTCGCCGCCATCACCGGCTGCGCGCTGGTGAGCTACATCGTGTTCACGATCGTGGTGACCGAGTGGCGCACGCACTTCCGGCGCAAGATGAACGAGCTGGATTCGCGCGCCAACCAGAAGGCGATCGATTCGCTGCTCAACTTCGAGAC
Source organism: Cupriavidus sp. 05T41 (assembly GCF_056396525.1). Lineage (NCBI taxonomy): Bacteria > Pseudomonadati > Pseudomonadota > Betaproteobacteria > Burkholderiales > Burkholderiaceae > Cupriavidus > Cupriavidus sp. 05T41. The sequence continues at coordinate 7,207 of NZ_JBFTLQ010000010.1, read as the reverse complement.
CGTGAAGTACTTCGGCAACGAGGAGTATGAAGCCCGCCGCTATGACGAGAACCTGCTCACCTACCGCTCCGCGGCAATCCGTTCGCAGAACTCGCTGTCTTTGCTCAACTTTGGCCAGCAGGCGATCATCGCCACCGGCCTGATCCTGATCCTGTGGCGCGCCACGGTGGGCGTGGCAGCCGGCAAGCTCACGCTGGGCGACCTGGTGCTGGTCAATACGCTGATGATCCAGCTGTACATCCCGCTGAATTTCCTCGGCGTGATCTATCGCGAGATCAAGCAGGCCACCACCGACATGGACCGCATGTTCGTGCTGCTGGGCACCAACCGCGAAGTCGCCGATGCGCCGGGCGCCCAGCCGCTGCGGGTGCGGGGCGCCGCGGTGCGTTTCGCCCATGTCGGCTTCGGCTACGAGAGCAACCGCACGATCCTGGATGGCGTGGATTTCACCATCGCGGCGGGCACCACCACCGCGGTGGTCGGGCACAGCGGCTCGGGCAAGTCCACGCTGGCGCGGTTGCTGTTCCGCTTCTACGACGTCGGCAGCGGCGCCATCGAGATCGACGGGCAGGATATCCGCGCGGTCACCCAGGACAGCCTGCGCGGCGCCATCGGCATCGTGCCGCAGGACACGGTGCTGTTCAACGACAGCATCTACTACAACATCGCCTACGGCCGCCCCGAGGCCAGCCACGATGAAGTCATCGCGGCGGCGCGCGCGGCGCAGATCGACACCTTCATCCGCGAGCTGCCGCAGGGGTACGACACGCCGGTGGGCGAGCGCGGCCTCAAGCTCTCCGGCGGCGAGAAGCAGCGCGTGGCGATCGCGCGCACGCTGCTGAAAAACCCGCCCATCCTGGTCTTCGATGAAGCCACCTCGGCGCTGGATTCGCGCACCGAGCAGGCCATCCAGGCCGAGCTGATCCGGCTGGCGCAGAACCGCACCACGCTGCTGATCGCGCACCGGCTCTCGACCGTGGTGCATGCCGACCAGATCCTGGTGATGGACCACGGCCGCGTGATCGAACGCGGCACGCACGCCGACCTGATGCGCATGGATGGCCGCTACGCCGAGATGTGGCGCATCCAGGCGCGCAGCGCCGCGCAGAACGCCACACCGGTGGAAGACGCGACGCTGGCCATCGAAGCGGGCGACGCCACGCAGGACGCCTGAGGCGCGACGGTCCGCATCGGACAGGCGCGGGTGCGCCAGATCATGGCACGCGCCTTTGACTGGTGGTGATCGCGGTGATGGCGATGGTGATGTATGAGTTCTTCGCGGTGGTGGAGCGGCGCATGACGGGCTGGGCCAGCCGCGGGTGAGGGCGGGTGTGTGCCGGTCTGGCTTGTGCGGCCAGCCTCGCTAGTCTCGCCAGCCTCGCCTACGCATAGTCAAGGGGCAGCGCCGTGGTGTACTTGATCTGCTCCATGGCAAAGCTGGAGCTGACATCGGCCAGCTCGGCCCCCTGGATCAGCTTCTTGTAGACGCGATCGTAGGCGGCGATATCCGGCACCACCACGCGCAGCAGGTAGTCGGTATCGCCCGCCATGCGGTAGAACTCGGTGACTTCGGGAATCGAGGCGACCAGGTCGTGGAAGGTCTTGAGCCACTTGGCGTTGTGCTGGTTGGTGCGGACCGAGACGAATACGGTTACGCCCACATTCAGCAGGGCCGGGTCCAGCAGCGCCACGCGCTTGCGGATGACGCCGCTTTCCTCCAGCTTCTGCACACGCCGCCAGCAAGGCGTGGAGGTGAGGCCGACGCGCTCGCCGAGTTCGGCCACGGGCAAGGTGGCGTCCTCCTGCAGGGCGGCGAGTATCTGGCGGTCGTAGCGGTCCATGGCGTGGTTCCTGTCGGGTTCCTGTCGTGCAGCATCGGTCGGTGTCCGGCCGCACGCACGCCCGCGGATCAGGCAGCGTCCACCAGCAGGTTCACACCGCTGCAGATGTGCTCCTGGTCCACCCCATAGATGTGCAGCGACACGGCCACTTCATCGCTGTCGTTGCCGAGCGCGTGGATATGGCGCAGGCCGGCCGGCACGCTGAAGGTGTCGCCCGCCGTGCGCGGCATTTCGCCGCACTGCCGCGCGCGCCGCGCCTGCGCATCCCAGCGGTAGTGGCGCTCGTGCAGCGTGCCGCGCAACACGCGGTAGGCGCACCAGGTCTGGTGGCCGTGCACCGGGCTGTGCTGGCCGGGCCGCCACACGATCAGCATGGCCGAGAAGCGTGCCAGCGGATCGGCGTGGACGAGGTGGCGCACATAGCCGTGGGGCGAGCCTTCGCGCAGCGATTCGGGCAGCAGTGCCAGCAGGGCCGCGGCGTCGGGCAGGCCGGCTTCGATGCCCTCGGCCACCATGCGCGCGCTCGCCGCGAAGGCCGAAGACATGCCGTCGGACAGCGGGGCGAAGAGGGCGCCGGGCGGGGCGCCGGGCGCGGGGTGGGCGACGGGGCCGGGCGTGCCGGCTTGCTGGGTGGCCATGACGGGCTCCTTGTTGGTATGCGCCCATCATAGCGCCCGGTCCGTAGCAAACGCGTGCGTCTTGTCGTGCAAATCTAGGTTGCAGTGTAATCTGATTCCACAAAAACTCAAGATAGTAGAATTTTGTTCCTGAGTGCGCGCCGGACGGGGGAAGCCGGTGGATAATGCCGCCTCATGGAAATCAAATGGCTTGAAGACTTCGTCAGCCTGGCCGAGACGCACAGCTTCTCGCGCTCGGCCGAGCAGCGTCATGTGACACAGCCCGCGTTCTCGCGCCGGATCCAGTCGCTGGAGTCCTGGGTGGGCACGGAGCTGATCGACCGCTCCAGCTATCCCACCAGCCTGACGCCGGCGGGCAAGGTGTTCTACGAGCAGGCGCTGGCGATGCTGGCGCAGGTCAGCGAGACGCGCGCGCTGATGCGGGGGCAGCGTTCGGCCAATGCCCAGGTGCTGGAATTCGCGGTGCCGCATACGCTGTCGCTGACCTTCTTCCCGGAGTGGCTCAAGGCGGTGGAGCGCGAGATCGGCACCCTGCCGTGCCGGCTGCGCGCGCTCAACGTCCACGACGCCGTGCTGGCGCTGGTCGACGGCGGCTGCGACCTGGTCATGGTCTACCACCACGCGCGCCAGGCCATCCAGCTCGATCCGGCGCACTACGACATGATGGTGCTGGGCATCGAGCGGCTGTCGCCGTACAGCGTGCCGGACGCCGCGGGCAAGCCGCTGTACCGCCTGCCGGGCACGGACAAGAAGCCGGTGCCCTTCCTGAGCTACACGCCGAACGCCTTCCTCGGCCGCATGGTGGACATGCTGCTCGACGAGACCCCCGACGCCCTCAAGCTCGACAAGTGCTACGAGACGGATATGGCCGAGGCGCTCAAGGTGATGGCGCTGGCGGGGCATGGCATGGCCTTCCTGCCCGAGAGCGCGGTGCGCGAGGACCTGGCCCGGCACCGGCTGGTGCGTGCCGAGCCGGCGCGCGGCGCGCCGCTGTCGATCGACATGGAGATCCGGCTTTACCGTGAAAAACCCGGCGAGCAGGCCAGCGAGCGGCGCAGCGCGCAGCTGCGCAACAAGCGCCAGCTGGTGGATCGCGTGTGGAACTCGCTGGCGGCGCGCAGCCTGCCCATGTCCGCGCCGCCGGGCGCATAGGCGCACGGATGTCGCCGCAAGGTTATGCAATCGGTGCATAACGGGATAATCAAACGGCATTGGCTTCGGCGGGGCGGCCTCCTCTAAGCTGGCCGCACTTTCACACCGAGACCAAACGATGTCTTCCGCCGCGCCGTCCAATCCTGCCGTCATGACTCACACGCTGCCGTCCTACCTCAATCCCGAGGCGCTCGGCCCCTGGGGCATCTACCTGCAGCAGGTCGATCGTGTCACGCCCTACCTGGGCTCGCTCGCACGCTGGGTCGAGACCCTCAAGCGCCCCAAGCGCGCCCTGGTCGTTGACGTGCCCATCGAGATGGACAACGGCACCATCGCCCACTTCGAGGGCTACCGCGTGCAGCACAACCTGTCGCGCGGCCCCGGCAAGGGCGGCGTGCGCTTCCACCAGGACGTGACGCTGTCGGAAGTGATGGCGCTGTCGGCCTGGATGTCGGTCAAGAACGCAGCGGTCAACGTGCCCTACGGCGGCGCCAAGGGCGGCATCCGCGTCGACCCGCGCACGCTCTCGCAGGGCGAACTGGAACGGATCACGCGCCGCTACACCAGCGAGATCAACATCATCATCGGGCCCAACAAGGACATCCCGGCGCCCGACGTCAACACCAACGCGCAGGTGATGGCCTGGATGATGGATACCTACTCGATGAATTCGGGCAGCACCGCGACCGGCGTGGTGACCGGCAAGCCGATCTCGCTGGGCGGCTCGCTGGGCCGCCACGAGGCGACCGGCCGCGGCGTGTTCGTGGTCGGATCCGAGGCGGCACGCAACATTGGCCTGGATATCAAGGGCGCCCGCGTGGCGGTGCAGGGCTTCGGCAATGTCGGCGCCGTGGCGGCCAAGCTGTTCCACGAAGCCGGCGCCAAGGTGGTGGCCGTGCAGGATCACCGCACCGCGCTGTACAACCCGGCCGGCCTGGACGTGCCCGCCATGATGGAATACGCCTCGCATAGCGGCACCATCGAAGGCTTCCAGGGCGAGACCATCTCCGCCGAGCAGTTCTGGCAGGTCGATTGCGAAATCCTGATCCCGGCCGCACTGGAAGGGCAGATCACCGCCAAGAACGCGCCCCACATCAAGGCACGCATGGTCATTGAAGGTGCGAACGGCCCGACCACGCCCGAGGCCGACGACATCCTGCGCGAGCGCAACATCCTGGTGGCGCCGGACGTCATCGCCAATGCCGGCGGCGTCACGGTTTCGTATTTTGAGTGGGTGCAGGACTTTTCCAGCTTTTTCTGGACCGAAGAGGAAATTAACCAGCGCCTGGTACGAATCATGCAAGAGGCATTCCGTGCGATCTGGCAGGTCGCCCAGGAAAACAAGGTGACCCTGCGCACGGCCGCGTTCATCGTGGCGTGCACGCGGATTCTGCAGGCGCGCGAAATGCGCGGTCTCTACCCCTGATCCTCAACGCCGGTTGCCGTTGCGGCATCGCCAATTGGTGATGCTGCGTCGCAGCAACCGGGCCGGACTTTTGGTAACGCGGCTGTCGGGCTTCCCGGCAGCCGCGTTGTCGTATGTTTCCTGCCTCGCGGCGCTGGCGCCGGGCGGCCGGATAACGGGCCGGCGACGGCTTCCTGCCTGCCGGCTCCGGGCGGCGTCCGGTGTTGCGGAAATGGGAAAAAGCGGTTTGGCGCGGCATGCGCGGGGTGGGGGCGAGGCATGGCCCGACTCCCCCGCAAACCATGCCTGTATTGGCTTTGTTAGGGGAAAAACCCGTTGTCTTGGGTGTCTGCCTGCGCAATACTATTTCGTCGGCGGGTGGTTTTTTGTTAGAGTCCCGCCTTTCTCTCTTCATGGTCAAGGAGATGTTATGAATGTTGCCAAGTTGGCTTCCCTGATGATTGCAGCCGGCGTGCTTTGCGGTACCGCGCAAGCAGCCGAGCAATTGACGGGCACGCTGCAGAAGATCAAAGACACCGGTGTGATTACGCTTGGCGTTCGTGAATCGTCGATTCCGTTCAACTACAACCTCGGCGGCGTGCGCCAGGTCGGCTATTCCTACGATATCAACGTCAAGATCGTGGAAGCCATCAAGGACCACCTGAAGCTGCCGAACCTGCAGGTCAAGGAAATCCCGATCACCTCGCAGAACCGTATCACCCTGCTGCAGAACGGCACCATCGACATCGAGTGCGGCTCGACCACGAACAACCTCGAGCGCCAGAAGCAAGCATCGTTCACCACCAGCATCTTCATCATCGGCACCCGCATCATGGTGAAGAAGGATGGCGGCATCAAGGACTGGGCCGACCTCAAGGGCAAGAACGTGGTGACCACCGCCGGCACTACGTCGGAGCGCCTGCTGCGCAAGATGAACGATGACCAGAAGCTGGGCATGAACATCATCAGCACCAAGGACCACGGCCAGTCGTTCCTGACGCTGGAATCGGGCCGCGCGGTCGCCTTCATGATGGACGACGCGCTGCTGTACGGCGAACGCGCCAAGGCCAAGAACCCGAACGACTGGATCGTGGTGGGCAAGCCGCAATCGCGCGAGTCCTACGGCTGCATGATCCGCAAGGACGACGCACCGTTCAAGAAGCTGTCGGACACCGTGATCACCGGCATGATGAAGGACGGTTCGATCAACACCCTCTACACCAAGTGGTTCCAGCAGCCGGTGCCGCCGAAGGGCCTGAACCTGGACTTCCCGCTGTCCGAAGACATGAAGGCGTTGTTCAAGACGCCGAATGACAAGGCGCTCGACTGATCCTGGGATTCCGGTTGTGCGAAACGGAAGGCATGTCCTTCCGTTTCTTTTTGAGGACTCATCATGAATTACAGCTGGCATTGGGGTGTATTCCTCGAACAAGCCGCCCAGAACGAGACCTATCTTGACTGGATGATTTCCGGGCTCAAGGTCACGCTGGCGCTCGGGCTCTCGTCGTGGGTGATCGCCCTCGTCATTGGCTCGGTGCTCGGCGTGCTGCGCACGGTGCCCAACAAGTGGCTGTCCGGCCTTGCCGCGACCTACGTCGAGATCTTCCGCAATATTCCGCTGCTGGTGCAGCTGTTCATCTGGTACTTCGTCATGCCCGAGCTGTTGCCCGGCGGCGAAATGTTCAAGCAGATGAACCCGTTCGCGCAGCAGTTCCTGGCAGCCATGCTCTGCCTGGGCACCTTCACCGCGGCCCGTGTCTGCGAACAGGTCCGCTCCGGCATCAACTCGCTGCCGCCCGGCCAGCGCAACGCGGGCCTGGCGATGGGCTTCACGCTGGCGCAGACCTACCGCTTCGTGCTGCTGCCGATGTCGTTCCGCGTCATCGTGCCGCCGCTGACTTCCGAGTTCCTGAACATCTTCAAGAATTCCGCGGTCGCGTCGACGATCGGCCTGCTGGAACTGGCGGCGCAAGGCCGGCAACTGGTGGACTACACGGCGCGCCCGTATGAGTCCTTCATCGCGGTGACCCTCATGTACGCGCTGATCAACATCGTCGTGATGCTGCTGATGCGCTGGGTCGAAGGCCGCACGCGCGTGCCCGGCTTCATCGGCGGCAAGTAAGAGGACACGTCATGGCATATACATTCGATTTCAGCTCGATCAACGCGAC